>NZ_RQVH01000017.1:0-32436 GCF_003992185.1 Veillonella sp. CNR 79/14
GTTATGAATAATATAACACGTAGAAATGCATAAACATAAATAGAGTGTATGCATAAGAGTTGAAATATCGAAAAAAGTTGTACTACACCAACATTTATAGATATAGGTAGTTAAAGGGTATAACAAAAAGTTATACTCGCATTGGATTTATCTGTTCTGTATGCCTATTATGCATATATTTGCATATATGGTTGACAATAATAAGAAAAATGAGTAGTATTTATGAGAATTAACAAATGTCACACTTTGAGTAGATATTTAATCTTATATTTCTATAACAGTTTTGTAAGTAAGAAATTTCTTTCATAATAGAAATAAAAGAATTGAATGTATAGTGTGATTGTTAGATAGCTGAATAAGTCATTCAAACTAAAGGAGATGGTAGTATGATCGACATTTTAGATCGCGTGCAAGGCGCAGCGTTGCAAGCAAAAATTACTACAGCAGAAGAAGCAGCTAAATTGATTAATCCAGGAGACCATGTAGGTATCAGTGGTTTTACACCATCTGGTTACCCTAAAGCAGTGCCATTGGCTCTAGCAAAACGCATGGAATCAGATCCTTTCCAAATTGATCTTTGGACTGGTGCATCAGTTGGTGATGAAGCAGACGGAGCGTTAACTCGTGTAAACGGTATTCGTCGTCGTTTCCCATATCAAACAAATAACGATACTCGTAAAGCTTTAAATAGCCAAAAAATTCGTTATATTGATATGCACCTTAGCCAAATGGCTCAACAAATCCGGTATGGTTTCTTCGGTGACACTGACGTAGCTATCATTGAAGCGGTTTGCATCCGTGAAGATGGTGGTATCGTTCCTAGTACATCCGTTGGTAACTCTCCAACATTTGTTAGCCAAGCTAAAAAAGTTATCGTAGAAGTGAACGTATCTCAACCAATGTCTTTGGTAGGTATGCACGATATCTATGAACCACAAGATCCTCCATACCGTGAGCCATTCCCAATCAAAGCGGCTGGCGATCGTATCGGAACAGATTACATCCCATGTGATCCTGCGAAAATCGTAGCTATCGTTCCATGTGATGTACCTGACACAACTCGTCCACTAGCACCAATCGATGATGATGCAAAAGCGATGAGTCAACATTTGATTAACTTCTTCTTAGAAGAGGTAAAAGCAGGTCGCTTACCTGAAAACTTATTGCCATTACAATCTGGCGTAGGTTCCGTAGCAAATGCTGTTGTGTCTGGCTTGGCGGAAGGTCCTTTCACAAACTTATCCATTTTCACAGAAGTTATCCAAGATGGTATGTTGGACTTAATCGATGCAGGTAAAGTAACAGATTGCTCTGGTACAGCATTATCCCCATCCCCAGATGGATTGAAACGCTTCTATGACAATATTGAAAAATACAGCAAACATATTCTCTTGCGTCCACAAGAGATTTCCAATAACCCTGGCTTAGCTCGTAGACTTGGTGTTATCACTATGAATACAGCGATTGAATTCGATATCTTCGGTAATGTAAACTCTACTCATATCATGGGTAGCAAAATGATGAATGGTATCGGTGGTTCCGGGGACTTCACTCGAAATGGTTATATCTCCATTTTCTGTACGAACTCTGTAGCAAAAGGCGGAGATATTAGCTCCATCGTTCCTTTTGTATCTCACATTGACCATACAGAACATGATGTACAAGTATTCTGTACAGAACAAGGTATTGCCGATGTTCGTGGTTTGGCTCCAATTGAAAGAGCATACAAAATCATTGAAAACTGTGCTCACCCAGACTACAAACAAGAATTACTTAACTACCTCGAAAGAGCTATTGAAAAGACAAATGGCGCCCATACACCTATCTTATTAGATGAAGCTCTTTCTTGGCATAAACGCTTCACTGAAACAGGAAGCATGAAAAAACAAGGTTAATTTTATAGGAGGATGATGAACATGGCTAATGACAACTTAAAAGCCAAACTTGCTGAATATGATGCAGCGTACGCTAAAAACTGTGAGAAAGTACCTGCTCGTCAAAACTTACCAGAACAACCGGTATACACACCGCTTGATTTAGAAGGTTTTGATTATGAACGTGATCTTGGATTCCCAGGATTCTATCCTTACACTCGTGGTGTGCAACCTACTATGTACCGTGGCCGTTTCTGGACAATGCGTATGTATGCTGGTTTCGCAACTGCTGAAGAGTCCAACAAACGTTATCGTTACTTAATCGAGTCCGGTGCAACAGGTCTTTCTTGCGCATTCGACTTACCAACACAAATCGGTTATGACTCTGACGACGCTATGGCTGAAGGCGAAGTTGGTAAAGTAGGTGTTGCGATTGACTCCTTAAAAGATATGGAAATCTTGTTCCAAGGTATCGACTTAGGTAAAGTTTCCACTTCTATGACAATCAACGCTCCTGCATCTGTACTTCTTGCTATGTACATTGCAGTTGCTGAAAAACAAGGTGTACCTTCCACTGAACTTCGCGGTACAATTCAAAATGATATTTTGAAAGAGTACGCAGCTCGCGGAACTTACATCTTCCCTCCAAAACCATCCATGCGTTTGATCACTAATATTTTCGAATATTGCTCTCAATATGTGCCAAAATGGAATACTATCTCCATCTCCGGTTACCATATTCGTGAAGCTGGTTCCACTGCTGCGCAAGAAATCGCTTTCACAATTGCTGATGGTATTGCATACATCGAAGCAGCTCTTAAAGCTGGCTTGGAAGTTGACGATTTTGCAGGTCGTTTATCCTTCTTCTGGAACGCACACAACAACGTATTAGAAGAAGTTGCGAAATTCCGTGCATCCCGTCGTCTATGGGCACATATCTTGAAAGAACGTTTTGGTGCTAAAAAACCTAAATCTATGATGTTACGTGTACATACTCAAACAGCTGGTTCTATGTTGACTGCACAACAAGTTGACAACAACATCGTTCGTGTTGCTCTTCAAACTGCAGCTGCTGTAATGGGTGGTACTCAATCCTTACATACTAACTCTCGTGACGAAGCATTAGCTCTTCCAACTGAAGCATCTGTACAAATCGCTCTTCGTACTCAACAAATCGTTGCTTACGAATCCGGTTTAGCTGACGTAGTTGACCCATTGGGTGGTTCTTACTATGTAGAAGCTATGACTAATGCTATCTATGAAGAAGCTAAAGCATACATCCAAAAAATCGATGAAATGGGTGGCGCTGTTGAAGCTATCGAAAAAGGTTACATCCAAAAAGAAATCCAAGAGTCTGCTTATAAATGGCAAATGGAAGTGGAATCTGGCCTGCGTACAATCGTAGGTGTTAACAAATTCCAAGTTGAGGAAAAACCAGTTGAAGGTCTTCTTCGCATCGATGCTTCTGTAGGTATCAACCAATCCAAGAAAACACAACAAGTTCGTGCAGACCGTGATCAAGCAGCAGTTGATGCAGCATTAGCAGCATTAAAAGCTGGTGCAGAAGATGAATCTGTAAACTTGATGCCATTAATCTTGGCTGCCGTTAAAACATATGCTACATTAGGTGAAATTTGTAACGTATTGCGCGGCGTATTCGGTGAATACCAAGCTCATTCCACACTATAATTAATCGAACCTATTTGGAGGTATAACATCATGGCAGAAAAACGTATCAGAGTAATCGTAGCAAAACCAGGTCTTGATGGTCATGACCGTGGTGCAAAAGTAGTAGCACGCGCACTTCGCGATGCTGGTTTCGAAGTTATCTACACAGGTCTTCGTCAAACTCCAGAACAAATCGTTGAAGCTGCTCTTTCTGAAGACGTTAACGTAGTTGCGTTATCTCTTCTTTCTGGCGCGCACAACACATTGTTCCCTAAAATCGTTGAAATGCTTAAAGAAAAAGGCATGGGCGATGTATTAGTAGTTGGTGGTGGCGTTATTCCTGACGCTGATATCCCTGGCTTAAAAGAAGCTGGCGTATCCGCAGTATTCACACCAGGCACTCCAACAGCTGATGTAATTGAATTCATCAAAGCTAACGTAAAATAATATACTTGAGCTAGGCTCGGGCATGTATGTTCGAGCCTAGACGTATATATAATTGGGACGGTGACAATATGGATTTAATCAAAGAACTATTAGAAGGTTCTCGTCTTGCTTTGGCTCGGTCCATAACGGCTGTAGAAAATGAATACGATAATGCGATCGACATTATGAAATCTATCTATCCACGTACTGGTAAGGCTCGTATCTTGGGTATCACAGGTGCTCCAGGGGCTGGTAAAAGTACATTGACAGATAAAGTGGTTAAGCATTATCTAGAACAAGGTAAGAGAATCGGCATCGTTGCTGTTGACCCAACCAGTCCATTCTCAGGTGGTGCTATTTTAGGTGACCGTATTCGGATGAATGATTTGACATTAAATGAAAATGTATTTATCCGTAGTATGGGTACACGTGGTAGCCTAGGTGGATTATCTAAAAAAACAGCAGATGTTGTTAAATTAATGGATGCATTTGGCATGGATCTTGTTATCATCGAAACCGTAGGTGTTGGACAATCCGAAGTAGATATCGTTAAAAATGCAGATACTACATTGGTTGTATTGGTACCAGGTTTAGGTGATGATATCCAAGCAATCAAAGCGGGTATTTTAGAGATTGGCGACGTATTCGCTATCAATAAAGCAGATCGCGATGGCTGTGATAAGCTTAATGTTGAAATTGAAATGATGCTAGACTTAGATTCTCGTGAACTTGATTGGAGACCACCAATTAAGAGAACTATCGCTAGTAAAGATGAAGGTGTTGATGAATTAGTGGAAGCACTAGATGAACACTTTGAATATCTTGAAGATAGTGGAGAATTAGCAGCTCGCCGTGCAGAACGTACGCATGATGAACTAGTAGCGATGATCAATGAGCAAATTATGCGTTATGTTCATGAACATGTGGTTGAAAGCGACGCTTTCAAACAAGATGTAGCAGCTGTTAATAATAGAACTAACGACCCTTATAGTGTTGTTAACTCGGTATTAGAAAAGTCCTTAAAAAGATAATAAAAAGAATGATAAAAATCTAATATCGTGGTATCATATAAGTAATCGAAAGATGACAAAAATCACTTTCGAGTTGCAGCTCATTTGAAAGGAGAGTTATTATGGCATTCAAAGTATTACAAGTAGACCACATCGGTATCGGTGTATCTGACTTAGCAGCAACAAAAGAATTTTATAAAAACGCACTTGGTATGGAACATCTACCAGAAGATGAAGTAGTTGAAGAGCAAAAAGTAAAAGTAAGCTTCTTCCCTTGCGGTGATGCTGAACTTGAGTTCTTAGAATCTACAACTCCAGATGGCCCTATCGGTCGTTTCATCGAAAAAAATGGTGGCCGTAATGGTATCCAACACGTAGCACTTCGCGTTGATGACATCAAAGCAGCGATTGCTGACTTAAAAGCAAAAGGTGTTCAATTAATCGACGAAGAACCTCGCTATGGTGCTGGTGGATCTGCAATTGCATTCCTTCATCCAAAAGCTACTGGCGGTGTTTTATTAGAACTTTGCCAACGTATGAAATAATAAACTATATCCGTAATTATTCTATGGAGGTGTAAAATGGCAACGGTTCAGGAAAAAATTGAATTATTGCACAAAAAGCTGTCCACTGTTAAACAAGGTGGCGGT
Source organism: Veillonella sp. CNR 79/14 (assembly GCF_003992185.1). Lineage (NCBI taxonomy): Bacteria > Bacillati > Bacillota > Negativicutes > Veillonellales > Veillonellaceae > Veillonella > Veillonella sp. CNR 79/14. The sequence continues at coordinate 5,629 of NZ_RQVH01000017.1, forward strand.
GAAAAACGCGTAGAAAAACAACATGCGAGCGGTAAATATACAGCTCGTGAACGTATTGAAAAATTATTCGACGAAAATAGCTTTGTTGAATTAGATCAATTCGTTAAACATCGTTGTGTGAACTTCGGTCAAGAGAAAAAAGAATTACCAGGTGAAGGCGTAGTGACTGGTTACGGTACTATCGACGGACGTTTGGTATTTGCTTTTGCTCAAGATTTTACAGTAGAAGGTGGTTCCCTTGGGGAAATGCATGCTGCTAAAATAGTTAAAGCACAACGTATGGCAATGAAAATGGGCGCTCCTATTATCGGCATTAATGACTCCGGTGGAGCTCGTATTCAAGAAGCAGTAGACGCATTAGCTGGCTACGGTAAAATCTTCTTTGAAAACACTAACGCTTCTGGCGTTATCCCACAAATTTCTGTTATCATGGGACCATGTGCAGGTGGTGCGGTATACTCTCCAGCATTGACTGACTTCATTTACATGGTTAAACACACATCTCAAATGTTCATCACTGGTCCAGCAGTTATTAAATCTGTAACAGCAGAAGAAGTAACAGCAGAAGATCTTGGTGGTGCAATGGCTCATAACAGTGTATCTGGTGTAGCTCACTTTGCAACAGAAAATGAAGATGATTGCTTAGCACAAATTCGTTACTTGTTGAGCTTCTTACCAAGCAACAATATGGAAGATACTCCATTAGTTGACACTGGTGATGACCCAGCTCGTGAAGATGAAGGTTTAAATACTTTACTTCCAGATAATCCAAATATGCCTTACGACATGTTTGATGTGATTCGTGCAACAGTAGATAATGGTGAATACTATGAAGTACAACCACACTACGCACAAAATATCATTACATGTTTCGCACGTTTTGCTGGACAAAGCGTAGGTATCATTGCTAACCAACCACGTGTAATGGCAGGTTGCTTAGATATCAATGCATCTGACAAATCTTCCCGCTTTATCCGTTTCTGCGATGCTTTCAATATCCCTGTTGTAAACTTCGTTGACGTACCGGGCTTCCTACCGGGCACAAACCAAGAATGGGGCGGCATCATTCGTCACGGTGCGAAAATGTTATATGCTTACTCTGAAGCAACAGTACCTAAAATTACTGTTATCACTCGTAAAGCATATGGTGGATCTTACCTTGCAATGTGTTCCCAAGATTTGGGTGCAGACCAAGTGTATGCATGGCCTACATCTGAAATTGCTGTAATGGGACCTGCTGGTGCAGCGAACATCATTTTCAAACGCGATGAAGATAAAGATGAAAAAACAGCTAAATACGTAGAAGAGTTTGCAACTCCATACAAAGCTGCTGAACGTGGATTCGTTGACGTGGTAATTGAACCTAAACATACTCGACCTGCTATCATCAATGCATTAGCAATGTTGGCAAGTAAACGCGAAACCCGTGCTCCGAAAAAACACGGTAATATCCCTCTATAAACTATTTCCTAGAGGCATACTACACACTTTGCTTCTTGCATGATTCTACTATCATGGTTCTCTATTAATGAGGTGAAAGTATGACAGATAATCCGTGGCTAATTATGGCCATCAATATGACAATTGTATTCGCCGTTCTAATTTTGTTAGGCGTGCTTATGCATATTATTTATCTAGTAGATCCTACAAAAAAAAAGTCAACTAAGGCTGAGGTAGCAGAGGTACCATCAGCCACAGCTCCTAGTGTGGCAAGTACCACAACAAAACATGATGAAGTGGTTGCAGCCATTGTGGCAGCAGTATGTGCGATGGGATATTCCAAATCACAAATTGCTTCCGTAAGACCGATTGTGAGCACAGGTTGGAAATTGGACGGTAGACTGCTAGGTAGGAATGTAACCAGATAGTTTGGAGGAGAACTTAATGAATAAGACTACCAACGCACAAGCTGCAAACAAAGAAACAGAAGTTGTAGCAGCTATTGTCAGTGCTATCGTTGCTATGGGCTATTCGCAAAATCAAATTGCATCCATTCGCCCAGTAGTGTCTAATTCTTGGCGACTAGCTAGTCGTTTACAGGCCCTATAAGCTAATCTAAGCTTATGAAAAAGTTTCATTACAAATAGGTAATTCAGGAGGAAGTTATAATGAAAAAGTTCAATGTTACAGTAAACGGTACAGTTTATGAAGTAGAAGTTAATGAAGTTGGCGGTGCAGCTCCAGTAGCAGCAGCTCCTAAAGCAGCAGCTCCAGCTCCTAAAGCAGCTCCAGCAGCAGCTCCAGCAGCAGCTCCAGCTCCAGCAGCGGCAGCGGCTCCAGTTCCAGCAGGCGCAGAAACAGTAAAATGCCCAATGCCAGGTAAAATCTTATCCGTAGCAGTTACAGCTGGTCAAGCAGTTAAAAAAGGCGATCTTCTTTGCATCTTAGAAGCTATGAAAATGCAAAACGAAATCTATGCTCCACATGATGCAACAGTAGCTGAAGTTCGCGTAGCAGCTAACCAAACTGTAGCAACTGGCGACGCTTTAGTTGTTTTAGGCTAATCTTAGCTTTATATTGCTTAAACTAAACCCTTCTATTTCTTAAGGAGGAACTCCATATGGACGCTTTTCTTGTTGCACTCAACTCTGTTTGGGTGGATAGTGGTTTTATTAGTTTCACAATGGGTCATGGTATCATGATCCTTGTAGGAATTATCTTATTGTATTTAGCTTTTGCGAAAGGCTTTGAACCTCTATTGTTGAGTCCAATCGCATTTGGATGTATTTTGGCTAATATTCCTAATAATGGTTTCCATGAAGGCGTTATGAACCTCATTGGATTAGGGATTAAATACGAAATTTTCCCACCTCTTATCTTCCTAGGGGTAGGTGCTATGACTGACTTCGGTCCACTCATTGCAAATCCTAAAACATTATTATTAGGCGCAGCAGCTCAAATCGGCGTATTCGTGGCTCTTGGTGGAGCGATGATGGTTGGATTTACTGCGAAACAAGCAGCAGCTATCGGTATCATCGGTGGTGCTGATGGTCCTACATCCATTTACTTAGCTTCAAAATTAGCTCCTGAGTTATTAGGTGCTATCGCAGTAGCGGCATATTCCTATATGTCTCTTGTACCATTGATTCAACCTCCGGTTATGAAGTTATTTACAACTCAAAAAGACCGTGAAATCGTAATGGAACAATTGCGTGAAGTAACTCGTTTTGAAAAAGTTGTTTTCCCAGTAGTAGCGACAATTTCCATTTCCTTGTTGTTACCACCGATCACTTCTTTATTAGGCATGTTGATGCTTGGTAACTTATTCCGTGAATCTGGTGTAACAGCTCGTTTGGCAGATACTTCTGAAAACGCTTTAATTAACACAGTAACAATCTTCTTAGCTACTGGTACAGGTCTTACAATGACAGCAGACAGTTTCTTAAATTTAGAAACCATTAAAATTATCGTATTAGGTTTAGTTGCCTTCATCGGTGGTACCGCTGGTGGTGTTATCTTCGGTAAATTAATGTGCTGGGCAGACGGTGGTAAAACAAACCCATTGATCGGTTCTGCTGGTGTATCTGCGGTGCCAATGGCAGCCCGCGTATCGCAAGTAGTGGGTTCACAGGCAAACCCTTCGAACTTCCTATTAATGCATGCGATGGGGCCAAATGTAGCAGGTGTTATCGGTACAGCTGTAGCAGCTGGTACGATGCTTGCTATGATGAAATAATTTGTAACAGTGTCTAGGCAATCCGCCTAAAAGGGTTGCCTAGGCTATTACAGATACTTTTATGATGAACTATATAGTTTGTCTTAAAGCGCTTTAGAAATACTCAGACTTTTTTCACTTTTATTATGTATGAGGTGACGCCTATGATATTATCAGACGAAGGAAAGGTTTTTGCTTGTATTTGTATTGCGCTTTTTATTTTTATCATCACCGCACTCCTATTAGGTGAAGAGCGAAAATCTAAATGGTTTCAAAAACGAAAAACATATAGCTTTTTTCTCCGCCGTGGCCTACTTGGAGAGTGGCTACATTTTGGATACCCTTGTACAGCAGAAGGGTATGGAGTAGCGGCGATTATGTTATTTCTTATTGGCCTATCTTCCTATATTATATACGCTTTTTTTTAAAGCGTTTTGCGGCTAATAAGGAATGTATCCCTTAGGGAGGAGTTGATTCTTATGGATCCGGCTGTACAAACCTTAATTGTCCTTGGTGTAATGGCGTTATTATTTGTAACAGAAATTATTCCACTTGCAATTACGTCTATCGGTGGTGCTATGGCACTTGGTTTATTAGGTGTAATTCCAATGAAACAAGTATTTAGTGGTTTATCTGATAGTACAGTAGTTTTATTCGCAGGTATGTTTATTATTGGTGCTGCATTATTCCATACTGGTTTAGCACAAAAAATTGGTATTTCCGTTGTTAATAAAGCAGGTAAAAGTGAAAATGGTCTTATGATTGCTTTGATGCTTGTAACAGCAGGTATGTCCTCTGTGCTTTCTAACACAGGTACGGCAGCAGCGTTATTGCCAGTAGTTATTGGTATTTGTGCATCTGCTAAAATCCCAGCGTCCCGTCAATTGATGCCTATGGCATTTGCAGCAGGGATTGGTGGTATCATCACTTTAGTAGGCACACCTCCTAACATCATCATCAATGGTGCATTAGGCCAAGCTAAACTACCTCAATTCGGTTTCTTTGAATTTGCATGGATTGGTATTCCTTTAACAGTTGCATTTATGATCTACATGGTAACAATTGGTAAACATTTTTTACCTAAACATGATGGTAATGCAGATGCTGAAGTAGAACAAGAAGTAGATGCTAGTGAAATTTCTAATGATCCTAAAAAAATGTGGTACTCTGGTATCATTTTATTAGGTGTTGTATTATTCATGGCATTGTCTGATCCATTGAAAAGTATTGGTATTAATGTTCCACTTCACTTAGCAGCTATCGTTGGTGCTATCTTAGCCGTACTAGCTGGTTGCTTGAAAGAAAAACAAGCGTATCAATCTATAGACTGGGTAACTATTTTCTTATTTGCTGGTATGATGCCAGTAGCAGCGGCTATGAATGATTCTGGGGCTGGTAAAATGATTGCTCATGCAGTAGTAAGCATTATGGGTGATAACCCAAGCCCTTACTTTGCAACAGCTGTATTATTTATCTTATCTTGTGTATTGACACAATTTATGTCCAATACAGCATCTTGCGCATTGTTAGCACCAATTGGTATCTCCATTGCTCAAGCAATGGGTGCAAGCCCTCATGCAGTACTTATGGCGATTGGCGTTGCTGCATCTTGCGCATTTGCTACACCAGTAGGTACACCACCTAATACAATCGTATTAACACCTGGTAATTACAAATTTATGGACTATGTGAAAGCAGGTACTCCATTAATCCTGGTTTGCTTCATCGTAAGTCTTATCGTGATTCCAATGGTATGGCCTTTCAATATGCCATAATGTAACATACTTTACTTAGGTATAATGCAAAATTAAATAGGTAATAGATAAGGACTGACGCAGAATCTTGTTTGTAAGATTTTGTAGTCAGTCCTTTTTATGAAAGGTATTAAAAGAAATATTCTAAAAGGATTGCATATACTTTTATAGCATGGTACATTAGTAATGCAAATAATCATTTAGAATAGTTAGGAGCTATTATAATAGTTTAATAAATAGTAGTTAATACTAGGTTTTATATACTAATAAGAAGGTGAATGTGTGAGACCTACATATGTAGAAATTGATACAGCACAAATACGAAGTAATTTACGAAAAATTAAGGATTGTTTACCAGAGTGGTGCACGAGTACTGCGGTGGTGAAAGCAAATGCGTATGGACATGGTAGTGTTATGGTAGGACGTATTGCCGTAGAGGAAGGGTATGAGTCGCTAGCCGTAGCTTTTCCAGAAGAGGCGATTCCTTTGCGCGAGGCAGGTATAACGGTACCTATTTATCTATTAGGTCTGACGTTGCCCCAATCCTTTGATTTAGTGATAGAAGGGCATTCTAGACCTGCTATTTGTGAATCCACAGATTTAGAAGCGTTGAATGAATGTGCTCGTCGACATGAAACAATTGTAGAGTGCGCTATTGCTGTAGATACAGGTATGCATCGTATCGGTAGTAAGCCAGAGGATGTATTAGCATTTTTAGAAACTGTAGAATCTTATGAATATTTACGAGTAGATGGATTTTTTACACACCTAGCCAATGGCGATGCTGCGGATCAAACTCATGCCAATCAACAAGTACAACAATTTCGAGATGTGGTGGAGTTAATTCGTGCCAATCGTACTGAGGATTATCGCTTTTCTTTAGCCAATAGTGCTGGATTGTTGGCAGTAAGAGATAGTTTATTTAACGATGCTCGACCAGGTATTATTCAATATGGCATTATGCCTTCCATGGATGTGCCTAATCGATTGGGATTGAAACCAGCTTTGAGTTTATATAGTAAGGTAGTACATGTACAACATTTACCCAAAGGGTCATCTATCGGTTATGGAAGTACCTATACAACGATGGCTGAGGAAACGATCGCTACTATACCTGTGGGTTATGCCGATGGATATCCTAGAGCGTTGTCTAATAAAGGCTCTGTGCTTATCCATGGTACACGCTGTCCTATAGTAGGGCGTATCTGTATGGACCAATTTATGGTGAAAGTACCAAGTCATATTACCGTAGCTCCAGGAGATGCTGTTGTGCTATTAGGACAACAAGGACAAGAGAGTATTACAGCCCTTGAATTGGCTTATTTGGTTGGGACCATTCCTTATGAAATATTCTGTAATTTCTCAGAACGGGTGCCAAGACATTATATTTAGAGGCTATCTTGTTACACCCCCTTTTACTAGAGATATGTTGTTACACTCTCCTTTGAGCAATATAACTATAAATGTAACTACAATGATAAGATTAAGATGAATAAAAAGAATGCTCTACTTAGGTTCTCTTTGAGAGAGGTACTAGGTAGAGCATTTTTATTGTAATTTGTATGTATACTATACGTATTGTAGGCTATATAGAGTTTCTTATTTATTGGTTTTCATATATGGGAGAGCTAAATAAAGAACGTGCTGCATTTTCGATATATAAGGCTGTATTAGATTGGTTCATTGTGTATAGATGAATACCAGATACGCCTTCTGTTACAAGGTCTACGATTTGATTTAAGGCGTAAGCAAGGCCAGCATCACGAAGGGCGATTGGATCATGCTCATATTTGTCTAAAATAGCTTTAAATTTGCGTGGAATAGAGGTAGCATTACTTGTTAATAGACGCAAAGCTTGGTTGCGGTTGATGATAGGCATTACTCCGGCTAAGATTGGTACATCAATACCTGCTAAGGCGCATTTTTCTTGGAAATCGTAGAATACATTGTTATCTAAGAAAAATTGTGTGACTAATAGTTCACAGCCCGCATCTACTTTTTCTTTTAGAAATTTAATGTCCTGTAATTGATTGGGTGAGTCTGGATGTACTTCTGGATAGCAAGCGCCAGAAATTTGAAAATGCGGAGCATAGTCTTTTACAAAATGTACGAGTTCTGAAGCATATTTGAAGTCTCCTACTGGTGGTAGGTCTTCTAAAATATCACCACGAAGTGCCAGTAGCTTATGGATACCTAGTTGATCTAATTGATCAATAACGGAGCGCACTTGCTCTTTAGATAAATAAATAGCTGGTAAATGAGCTTTTGTAGGGATATGCAATGTATTTTGCACATAGTTGGATAACTTTATGGTTGTTTCTTCAATATTGCGTTGTTTATTACTGCAGGTAACAGAGATGAACTCTGGTTTTAAACTTTTTAATTCGTCTAAGACCGTAATGATTTTTTCATCGCCTACTTGTGTGTTAGGAGGGAATATTTCGTAAGATAATGTTGGTCGTTTTTGTTGTATAGTTTCGCTCATGGCTGGTTCCTTTCATATCAGTAAAACATGTTCTTATGATACCAATTTTTTTCTATATAGACCAATTCTTAATATATATAGTTTGTTATAGGTAAAAGCTATAGAATGAAATGTAATGAAAATTAGAATCTAGTGATATGCATATGAAATTAGCATAGAGAAAACAGGAGAATCGTATGCTATATGTATTGGAACTTTCATTAGAAATCTATATAATAGTAGTATTCGGAATACTGCTATTGCTAGTTAGTTATAGTAGGACTTTCAGAAGAAGAGAAAAATGAGGGAATGTAATTCCTGTAGTCATAGAGTTGTGCATGTCTATTGTGCAAGAAAGGAGAAAGTGATGAGTCAATTACTAGAAGAAATTGAATCCTTGCGAGGATCCATGAAAACATTAAATGATTTTTTCTTCGACCATCCAGAACTAGGGAATGAAGAGTTTTTAGCCCATGGTAAATTAACAGATTTACTGGAAAGTGAAGGGTTTACTGTAGACCGTGAAGTGAGTGGTTTACAAACCGCATTTCGTGCTGTGTACCATGTGCAAGGAGGAGGACCGAAAATTGGGCTTCTCTGCGAATATGATGCCTTAGAAGGTTTGGGTCATGCTTGTGGGCATAATCTGCAAGGGCCTTCCATCTGTGCAGCAGCTATTGGTTTACGTCGTACCTTGCAAGTGCCAGCTACATTGGTGGTGTATGGGACACCAGCAGAGGAAACGGCATCTGGTAAATTGGTGATGGCAAAAGAAGGCGTTTTTGACGATTTAGACGTGGCTTTCATGATGCACGGCAGTGATTCTACCACGGTAGATGGCAAGTCCTTAGCGCTTAACTTGGTAAATATTAAATTCCATGGCAAATCGGCTCATGCAGCGATTGCTCCAGAAAAAGGCATCAGTGCTTTGGATGCAGTGTTGTTATTCTTTAATGGCATGGAATATCTTCGAGAACATGTGCCTACAGAAGTACGTATGCATGGGATTATTACAGATGGTGGTAAGGCAGCGAATATCGTGCCAGATTATGCGTGTACACAGTGGTATATTCGTTCCTCTAGTCGCATTCGTTTAGATGAAGTGGTGGAGCGCGTGAAACAAGTGGCTCAAGGGGCAGCCTTGCAAGTGGGAGCTACTATGGAATGGGATGAAGTAAAAGCCTATGATAACAAGGTCAATGTGCAAAGCTTAAATGATTTACTCTTAAAGAATGCGGAAATCGTAGGTGCTCCAGATATTTCAGAACCGAGAAAGGTAACTGGTTCTACTGACTTTTCCAGTGTTACGTTCCGCGTACCAGGAGCTTGTTTACGGGTTAAATTTGTAGGTAGAGGTGTGACTAGTCATTCTCAAGAATGGTTAGATAATGGGAAAACTCAATTAGCAGAGGATGCTATTATGTACGGAGCCAAGGGGATTGCTCTTACAGTAGAGGAAATTCTCACCACACCGGGCTTATTGGCTCAGATTCAAGAAGACTTTCAACGGTCGAAAGCAAATTATTAATTAGCCTATCTTCATAGGTAAAGGAGAAGTAGTTATGAATTTATTGTTGTGCGCTATCGTAATTTTAGGCGCAGGTACATTGGTGATTAAAAAGTTTAAAGCACAAACAGTATTGCTGTTAGGCGGTTTAATCATGATGCTAGGGGCGTATTTCCTTGGCTATACAACGGAGTTTGTAGATGCGAAAAAAGGAACAGGTGTGATGTTCTTTGATGCTTTTGAGTGGATTAATAATACTACTGCAAAGGATGCAGCAGGGTTGGGTCTCATGATTATGACATGTACTGGCTTTGCTAAATACATGGATCACATTGGTGCTAGCTCTCGCTTGGTTACAACTGCGATAAAACCTTTGCAAGCGATGAAAGCTCCTTATGTAGTATTATCTTTAACATTCTTATTAAATATGTTCATGTCCTTGGTAATCCCAAGCGCATCTGGTCTAGCTATGTTGATGATGGTGACCATCTTCCCTATTTTGGTGCGTTTAGGCGTAAGCCCAGTAGGGGCAGCGGCAGCGGTAGCTACTGGCCATTTGTTGGACATTGGACCAGCCTCTGCTACAAGCTTATTAGTGTCTAAAACAGTGGGCTTAGGAGTAGAAGAATACTTCGTAGGCTATCAATTGAAAGTATACATTATTTGTGGTATTGTGACAGCTATTGCGCATTACATATGGCAACAATACATGGATAAAAAATCCGGTCATGTTCCTTCCGAAGTTGTACATACAGAACTACAAGAAGAAGTAGCAGTAGGACCTCTTGCGTATTTAATATTGCCATTCTTGCCACTTGTATTTATGTTAGGATTTAGTAAATATGGTATTGCAGGCATTAAGATGAATGTTAACTTGGCTATGTTCCTAAGCTTATTCATCGCCATGATATTTGAATTGATTCGCTTGCGTGATTTCCGAAAAGTAGCTGCGTCTATTCAAACTTTCTTTAAAGGTATGGGGGACCAATTTACCAATACGGTAACGTTGATTGTAGCAGGGGAAACCTTTGCATTCGGTTTGACATCCTTAGGGATTGTGAATGAGTTTGTAGCATTCATTAAAACCTTCTCTATCCAAGCAGATATGGTGGGTGTTATCGTATCTGTGATTATCTTAGTATTGAGCATTGTTATGGGCTCTGGTGTAGCATCTATGTTTGCATTCTCACCATTAGTGCCAAATTTTGCTAAAGAATTAGGTGGTAATGCGATTACCATGCTACTAGGTATGCAAAATGCGGCCTCTGTTGGACGTTTGTTGAGCCCAATTAGTGCGGTTATGATTGCAGTAGCTGGTGTGGCAAATATTTCTAGTTTTGATTTAGTAAAACGAACTGCAGTGCCAGTATTGATTACATTCATTACCTCTACGATTTGTATTTTAATTTTCCATTAATGAGTGAAAGATGCATAAGATAGGGATTGATTATAATTCCTAAGGATTTGATAGAAATTAAATGTTGACGATGAGTGGTCTTTTATGTATTATAGTTGTACAAGACTATTACCCCCTGAGGGTGAATAATGGAATCGTTAACAACATGAAGTACCTAACGTGTAAGTATTTGTAGCTTACTCGTTAGGTTTTTCATTCCTATGAAAGTAATGACAAAAGGGTGTACTTCATGATAGATATAGAAAAGGCCAAAACAGATGAGAATACAACAATTACAATATTTAGAAAAAATTGCAGAAAAAGGATCTATTAATGAAGCGGCTAAGGAATTATATTTATCCCAACCTAGCTTATCCAATGCGGTAAAAGAACTAGAACACGAAATGGGTGTTCAACTATTGTTGCGTACTAAGTCAGGGGTAACCTTAACCCATGATGGACGCGAATTTATGATTTATGCTCGACAAGTACTAGATCAAATTCAATTATTAGAAGAGCGATATAAATCGAATACCAAACGAAAAGAACATTTCTTTATTTCGGCTCAGCATTATGCCTTTGTGGTGCATGCTTTCGTAGAGCTTATAAAAAGTGTAGATACTGATGAATATCAATTTGGTTTGCGGGAAACAGAAACACAAAATATTTTTGAAGATTTAGCTACTTTTAAAAGCGAATTGGGTATTTTGTATTTGAATAGTTTTAATCGTCAAGTGATGGAAAAGTTATTTAAAGAGTATAAATTGACATTCTACCCATTATTTGAAGCGGAACCGCATGTATTTCTGTGCCGAGAACATCCCTTGGCAAACCAAGATAAAATTACCTTGGAAGAACTAGAGGATTTCCCTTACTTATGCTATGATCAGGGAGAAGATAATTCCTTCTATTTTTCAGAGGAAATTTTAAGTACTTTGGACAGAAAAATGACTATTAAAGTATCTGACCGTGCTACTATTTTCAATTTAATGGTTGGTTTGAATGGATATACTATTAGTTCTGGTATTTTGAGCCGTGAATTAAATGATGATAAGATCATCGCCATTCCTCTAGATGTAGAAGATACGATGACTATGGGTTACTTAATGCCACATATGCTAGAGCCAAGTCCCATTGCGAAAAAATATTTAAAACTCTTGAAAGAACATATTCGTAACTATGGTTTTGAAGTCATGGAATGGAAAAAGAAATAAGCTTTTGTAATAGAATATAAGCGATAGAACAGAGGTATGCTACTGTAGGCGTACCTCTGTTTTATATTGAGAATAAATGTTGATTATACATTAAATAACTGTTAGTAATGAATAGGCGGTCTATTATGAGATAGATGCCAACCATTGCGTTAGTAAGGCTGTAAAATGCATTATAGGCATCTTATGATAACTGAAAATTATGTCAATGTGAAATATTGTTATAGTCCATAAAGGCCGTTCTATTCTTTCAGAAAACAGTTTATAATCAAGGTATAACTTTATATTCGCCTTACTGGTGCCGCAAGGCTTAATAGGGAAGCTTGGTGAAAAGCCAACACGGTCCCGCCGCTGTAAAGGGGAGCGAAACTTCATGTAGCGTCACTGGGAAACTGGGAAGGCGAAGCGTAGCGAAGATCCTGAGTCAGAAGAACTGCCGTAAGAAGCATGTCGTTAGATCCGCGAGAGACGGGTAGAGATGGTTTTGCGCTAAGTGCATACGCTAAATCATAACCTACCGTTTTCAATCGAAAACGGTTTTTCTTTTATGAATGATAGTTATATCTTTCAGTAAGAGACTAGGTAGGGTGATGAGTTATAGGGATGGGTAGGGTATACCCAGTTTCTAATTGTTTATTTTATTTTATGAGAGCTGCAACGATTACATAAGCTATTAGAATCTCTATAATGAGGCAAATCTCACTAGAAAAGTGGTTTGAGTAAGGGAACGTATGCCTATGTGGTCAGAGAAAGGAAGCTAGACTATGGGACAAGACAAGCATCATGAACCACAAGTTCACGAAGAACAGTTTGAGCTACCAGATGTATCGTTTGATGAGTTTTCTATCCCTACCTACGAGGAGTGGAAAACGACGGTAGAAGGTATCTTGAAAGGGAAAGATTTCCAAAAAAGTATGTATACAAAAACATACGAAGGAATTACTTTACAACCAATGTATTGGTTGAGCGACCAAGAGGGATTGACTCAAAACTTGACATATCCTGGTCGTGATAGCAATTTACGGGGTGCGAAAGCTAGTGGATATATCCATACACCTTGGACAATTGCACAACGTTGTGACGGAAAAACAATTGCTGATATGCATGACATGTTACAATTTGAATTAGATAAAGGTAGCACAGCTATCAGTTTCACACTGGACAGTGCTACACGGAAAGGACAAGATGCTACGAAAGCTGAAGCTAAAGATGTGGCTGACGCAGGGGTGTCTTTGTCTACTGTAGAAGAAGTGGAAGCTTTATTAAAAGGCATGGACTTAACTACAAAAGAATTAGATATTCGTACAGGTGCTAGTAGCGTATGCTGGGCGGCTGCATTACATGCGCTTTGCGAATCTCAAGGGGTGGATGTAAAATCCTTGTCCGGTATGATTGGGGCAGATCCAATCGGTACTTTGGCACAAGATGGTCATTTATCACGCCCTATGGACGAATATTTCGATGATATGGCACATACCATTGCTTGGGCATCTGCACATGCACCACAATTGCGCACAGTTTTGGTAGATACAGATGTATACCATAATGGCGGTGGCAATGACGTACAAGAATTGGGTTTTGCTATGTCTACGGCTGTGACATATTTACGTGAGATGGAACGCCGTGGTATCGATGTGAATACATTTGCAAAACAAATTCGTTTTCATGTCAGTGTAGGAGCTAATTTCTTCATGGAAATAGCTAAACTACGTGCTATAAAAATGGTATGGGCTCAAATTATTGAACATTGTGGCGGTAATGAAGAAGCGAAGAAAATTAACTTGTTCGTAAGTACATCTCACTTTACACAAACTGTATTTGATCCATATGTAAACTTATTACGTGCTGGTTCTCAATCCTTCTCCGCAGTAGTAGGTGGTATGGATGGTATGTTTGTACGACCTCTTGATGGCTGCATTCGTCCAAGTGATGAATTCTCTCGCCGTATTGCCCGTAATATTCAAATCATGGAGCAACAAGAGTTCAACTTCATTCAACCAGTTGACCCTGCCGGTGGTAGCTGGTACTTAGAACCATTGACACAAGAGTTGACTGAAAAATCTTGGGCATTGTTCCAAGAATTAGAAGGTAAAGGTGGCATCTTAGAAACATTAGTATCTAGTGAAACGCAAGAAGCCGTGGATGCTATTTTACAAAGCCGCTTTAAAAACTTGGCAACCCGTAAAGATCGTGCCGTTGGTAGTAACATGTATCCAAATATGACGGAAGAATTACTAGAAGTACCAGTGGTAGATTTTGAGGGCTTACGCCAAGCTCGTGTAGCAGCATTAGCTAATGTGGGTACAACTGATGCAGCTGAATTAGCTCTAAAAAAATTACAAGAATCCGACTTCAGTGAAATTGGTTCTTTGGTAAGTGCTGCGTATACTGCATTAGTAGCGGGCGCTAGCTTTGGACAAGTTTTTGAAGCCTTAGCAGATGGTAGTGAAGGTATCACTGTGAAAGCAATTCTATCTCATCGTTGGACAGAACAATACGAAGAATTGCGTATGCGCACTGAAAACTTCAAAGAAACACATAATGGGGATAATGTTAAAATCTTCTTGGCTAACATGGGTCCAATTCCTCAACATAAAGCGAGAGCCGATTTCGTTACTTCTTTCATGCAAGTAGCTGAATTTGATGTGCTTACAAATGATGGATTCCCAACTGTGGACGAAGCAGTAGCAGCTGCCTTAGCATCGAATGCAGATGTGACAATTGTATGTTCCACTGACGATACATATCCAGAATTGGCACCAGCAGTGACAAAAGCAATCAAAGCCGCTCGCCCAGCTATGAAAGTATTCTTGGCAGGGGCTCCATCTCCAGAGTTGAAAGAACTTTGCGATGCAGCAGGCATGGATGATTATATTAGTGTACGCTCCAATTGCTATCAAACATTATTAGCAATGCAACGCGAGAAAGGAATGATGTAGATGATTCCGGATTTTAGAAATATTCCTTTTACAGCTGCTAGCCCCAAAGCATCCGATTTCGATGCATGGAAAGAGCAATTACAAGCTGAAACTGGCAAGTCCTATGATGACAACTTCATTCGTACTATGGAACAAATCGATGTGGGTCCTGTGTATGATGCCTCCATTTATGATCAATGTAACCATTTACAATATGTAGCGGGTATTCCTCCGTATCTTCGTGGACCATATGGCACAATGTATGTACAACGTCCTTGGACAGTACGTCAGTATGCAGGTTTCTCCACAGCGGAAGAATCCAATGCCTTTTACCGCCGTAACTTAGCGGCAGGTCAAAAAGGTTTATCTATCGCCTTCGACTTGGCGACTCACCGTGGTTACGACTCTGACCACCCTCGTGTAGTCGGTGACGTTGGTAAAGCCGGCGTTGCGGTAGACTCCATTCTAGATATGGAAATCTTGTTTTCTGGTATTCCATTAGATCAAATGTCTGTATCTATGACAATGAACGGTGCCGTATTACCAGTTATGGCCTTCTATATCTTAGCCGGTGAAGAACAAGGCGTAGATAAATCCGTTATGGCAGGTACGATCCAAAATGATATTTTGAAAGAATTCATGGTGCGTAATACTTATATTTATCCACCAGCAGCTTCCATGCGTATTATTGGTGATATCTTTGCCTATACATCTAAATACATGCCTAAATTCAATAGTATTTCCATTTCTGGTTACCACATGCAAGAAGCAGGTGCTACAGCAGATATCGAATTAGGTTACACCTTGGCCGATGGTTTGGAATACTTGCGTACAGGTGTGGCAGCGGGTCTTACAGTTGACCAATTCGCACCGCGCTTATCCTTCTTCTGGGCAATGGGTAAAAACTACTTCATGGAAATCGCTAAAATGCGTGCAGGCCGTATGTTATGGGCTAAAATTGTTAAATCCTTTGGTCCAAAAAATGTTAAATCTATGGCATTGCGTACTCACTCCCAAACATCTGGTTGGTCTTTAACAGAACAAGATCCATTCAATAACATCACTCGTACTTGTATCGAAGCGATGGCAGCAGCCTTGGGTCATACGCAATCCTTGCATACAAACGCTCTTGACGAAGCGATTGCATTGCCTACAGACTTCTCGGCGCGTATCGCTCGTAATACGCAATTGTATATCCAAGATGAAACGAATGTATGTAAAGTTATCGACCCATGGGGCGGTTCTTACTACGTAGAATTCTTGACAAATCAATTGATCCGTAAAGCTTGGGCTCATATTCAAGAAGTTGAAGCTTTGGGTGGTATGTCTAAAGCGATTGATACAGGTCTTCCAAAAATGCGTATCGAAGAAGCGGCAGCTCGTCGCCAAGCGCACATTGACTCTGGTAGTGAAAAAATCGTCGGTGTCAACTACTTACGCCTTGATAAAGAAGATCCGTTAGATATCTTGGAAGTAGACAATACAGCTGTACGTTTGGCACAGATCGAACGATTGAAAACATTGCGTGCTAATCGTGATAATGACAAAGTACGCAGCTGTTTGGATGCGATTACAAAAGCGATGGAAACAGGAGAAGGAAACTTGCTTGAATTAGCCGTAGAAGCAGCTCGTGCTCGTGCCTCTAAAGGTGAAATCTCTGATGCGGTAGAAAAAGTATGTGGTCGTCATAAAGCGATCATTCGCTCTATTTCTGGTGTATATAGCAGTGAATTCAGCGATGATGATGTAATCACAGAAGTACGCAGCATGACTGAAAAATTTGAAGAAAAACATGGTCGCCGTCCTCGTATTTTCGTAGCGAAAATGGGTCAAGATGGTCACGACCGTGGAGCTAAGGTAATTTCTACAGCCTTCGCAGATATGGGCTATGACGTAGATATCGGACCTTTATTCCAAACTCCAGAAGAAGCAGCGAAAGATGCGGTAGATAATGACGTACATATCGTAGGTATGAGTTCCTTAGCAGCAGGTCATAAAACATTAATGCCTCAATTGTGTGAAGAACTTAAAAAATTAGGCCGTGAAGATATTATGGTTGTTATCGGTGGCGTTATCCCAGCTCAAGATTATGATTATCTCTATGAGCATGGTGCAGCAGCGATCTTTGGACCTGGTACAATCATTCCAGTTTGTGCTAAAAAAGTTCTCGAATTATTAGACGAACGCTTAGAAGAGGAAGAATAATCTGAATAGACGATTCTAAACTCGTAAATAGGTAAGACATGACACGTAGTCAGTGCCTCGTGCTACTTTGTAGCTGGCTACTGATTGCGTGTTTGTCATATTCGAATCGGTGAAAGGAGGGTGTCTTATGAGTGATGATACCTATAAGCCTTCTTGGGTTCCTGAGGAGAAAGATGATAAATTTGCATGCCGTGTCATGCGCGGTGTGGACGGTGGCCATGATGGGATGGATGAACATACGAATGCGCCACAAAAACCAGTATCCCCTAAGGTAGTAAAACGGAAAAAATTGACCGTTGATGACTATGTAGAAGGGGTGCTAGCTGGTAATCGAATGATTTTATCCCGTGCCATTACCTTAATTGAAAGTAATGCAGCAGCCCATTTTGAAATGGCGCAGCAGGTAATCCAACGATTATTGCCATATACTGGTAAATCTACCCGTGTAGGGATAACAGGGGTACCGGGTGCTGGTAAATCGACTTTGATTGAAGCACTAGGTACAAAGCTGTGTCAAAATGGTCATAAGGTGGCTGTTCTTGCGGTGGATCCATCGAGTACAGTGACTGGCGGGTCTATCCTAGGGGATAAAACGCGGATGGAACAACTTTCACGGGAGCCGAATGCATTCATTCGCCCATCCCCATCAGGTGGCACTTTGGGCGGGTTGACTCGTAAAAGTAGAGAAACCTTGCTGTTATGTGAAGCGGCAGGGTACGATACAATCCTAGTAGAAACCGTAGGGGTCGGACAAAGTGAAACGACAGTACGTTCCATGGTAGACTTTTTCTTACTCGTAGTACTTACTGGCGCTGGTGATGAATTGCAAGGCATGAAAAAAGGTGTTATGGAATTAGCCGATGCTATAGTGGTTAATAAAGCTGATGGTGACAATTTACAACGGGCAAAAGTGACACGCCAAGAATACGAACGTATTCTATGGTTTATTCGTGATGCCACGGAACAATGGACAACCCATGCCTACACATGTTCTGCCTACACTGGGGATGGCATCATGGAATTGTGGCAAGGTGTCATTGAAAAATTCATGGAACAATGTAAAGGTAATGGAGTGCTACAAGCACGTCGCCGTGACCAAACTTTATCGTGGGTATATTCTATGGTAGAAGAACATTTACAAAACTTGTTCTATCGTGCACCAGAAATTGTAGCGTGTCGGGGTGGCATCGAAGATGCTGTCATCGAGGGCCGCTTAACACCAACATTGGCGGTGCAACAATTCATTAATACATTTACACAAACAGCTTTGGGGGATCAAGCAAAGAACACCCCATTATTTGAGCTGAAATAAAATAGAAACAGGAGGGGGAACTCTCCTGTTTTGTGCTACTGAGGGCTAAATCCTAGTAGATTTTAGGGTATATGAATTTTGAAAGATACATAATGAAAAATATTTGATAAAAATCTACATGTGTGACAAAAGTAACATAAAAACAATATAAATGTATATTCTATATGGATGTGTAAAATTTTATTAGAACTTAAAAGAATAGAAAGATAAATGGCATATACCTTTCTTTTCACAAGCCTGAATATTTGTTATAATATGACGGAAAGTTAATGAATACATAAATAGTATTGTTTACACTATGTGAGGTGCATAATAATGAGTTTCGAAAGTCGATTCCAACATCTTGATCGCCGTGCCCCGATTGCTGAGGATAATGTGGCGATTATTCATGATTTAGAAAAATGTAAGAACTGTACTCTTTGTCGTAAAGCATGTGCTGACACTATGAGCGTACTTGATTACTATGATTTGGAAGCAACAGGAGATAATCCTATTTGTATCCAATGTGGTCAATGTGCGGTAATTTGCCCATTTGGTGCAATGTACGAACGTACAGAATTAGATAAAGTAAAAGAAGCCATTGCAGATCCAGAGAAAATTGTGGTTATCCAAACAGCGCCAGCTGTTCGTGTATCTATCGGTGAAGAATTTGGATTTGAGCCTGGTACATACCAAGAAGGCAAAATGGTAGGTGCTCTTCGTGCGTTAGGTGCTGACTATGTAGTAGATACTAACTTTGGTGCGGACTTAACCATCATGGAAGAAGCAAATGAACTATTAGAACGTAAATTACATGGCACAGGTCCATTGCCACAATTCACTAGCTGTTGTCCAGCATGGGTAAAATTCTGTGAAACATTCTTCCCAGAATACGTATCCCATATTTCTTCCGCTCGTAGTTGTATTGCTATGGAATCTGCTATGGTAAAAACATATTTTGCAAAAAATATGAACATTGATCCTAAGAAAATTGTATCCGTGTCTGTCGCTCCTTGTACTGCTAAAAAAGCGGAAATTCGTCGTCCTGAGCAAAACAATGCGTCTCGTTACACTGGCGAAGACTTAGGCCCAGATACAGATATCTGTATCACTACACGTGAGTTTGCACAATGGATTCGTGAAGCAGAATTAGATTTTGCCGCAGTAGAAGACTCTGCATACGATAAATTCATCGGTGCTGCTACTGGTGGCGGTGTTATCTTCGGTAATACTGGTGGTGTTATGGAAGCAGCGATGCGTGCATCCTACAAATTCATCACTGGTGATGAACCATCTCCAGCTCCACTTCTTAACTTAACAGATGTGCGTGGTATGGACGGTGTGAAAGAAGCAAGCGTAGAAATCGGTGGACATACCATCAACGTGGCTGTGTGTCATGGTGGTAAAAACATCCGTGAATTCTTGAACGAATTGAAAGAATCTGGTAAAACATATGATTTCATCGAAATGATGGCATGCCCAGGCGGCTGTATCGGCGGTGGTGGACAACCACGTGCTAAATTACCAGTGGCTAATAAAGTAAAAGGTGAACGTATTGAAGGTCTTTATAATTGGGACTCCAACATGAAGCTTCGTTCTTCCTATGAAAACCCTGAAATTAAAGATGCATACGCTAATTTCTTGGAAAAACCATTGGGACATATTGCGCATGAATTGTTACATACTACCTATGTAGATCGCAGCAGTGACTTAGGAGCTCGTAAAGACGTGACTCCTGAAACATGTCCAACATCTCCAAAATTTAAAAAGCCGGAATAATTTAGTTAGTAACTTCAACTCCGGTGAGTCAGCGAATGTGTAAGTTGGTTTGCTGCTGAACGAAGTTATTATATAGTCATCTAAGGATGACAACATACTGCAAGACGAAAAGACTCTCTGGGGACATTCCCTCGAGAGTCTTTTCTATTCTATATATACTCTTGTACATTTTCCGTGTTGGGTGTATAATAGTTTTTATCTAAAATACAAATCAGTGAATATTCATATGATGTGAAGGGCTAGAAGGATAGATATACGTACACGTTCACGGCTTTCACAGGTATGGAATAGTAGGAGGACAGTATGGCAAAGATTGATATGAACAATTTAGATTTTAGTTATAAAGAAACGCCATTCCGTTATGTGTCTAATTTCAAGGATGGTCAATGGGATGAAGGCGGTTTGACGGATGAGGCGAATATTGTCCTCAATGAATGTGCTGGTGTATTCCAATATGCGCAAACAATTTTTGAAGGTTTGAAAGCGTATTACACGAAGGATGGTCATATTGTGTGTTTCCGTCCAGATTTAAATGCACAGCGTTTGCATGATTCTGCAAAATATCTTGTGATGCAACCATTTCCAACGGATCGTTTTATCGAGGCTGTGAAAGAAGTGGTAAAAGCGAATCAAGACTTTGTTCCTCCATACAGCACGGGTGGTAGTTTGTATCTTCGTCCATTCTTGATGGGTACGAACAGTGTTATCGGTGTTAAACCGGCAGATGAGTTCCAATTCCGTATTTTTGGTACTCCAGTAGGGGATTATTTCAAAGGCGGTGTGAAACCGCTGAAAATCCAAATCTCCGATTTTGACCGTGCAGCACCACATGGTACAGGTCATATTAAAGCGGGTTTGAACTATGCTATGAGCTTGCATGCTCTAGAAGCAGCCCATGAAGCAGGGTATGCAGAGAATATGTATTTGGATCCACAAACTCGTACAAAAGTAGAAGAAACTGGTGGAGCGAACTTTATTTTCATCACGAAAGATGGCAAATTAGTAACGCCTAAATCCGATAGTATTCTTCCATCGATTACACGTCGTTCCTTGATGTATGTAGCTGAACATTATTTGGGCATGACCGTAGAACATCGTGAAGTGTATAAAGAAGAATTGAAAGACTTCGCTGAATGTGGTCTTTGCGGTACAGCGGCTGTTATTTCTCCTGTTGGCATGGTTCATACAAAAGAAGAAGATATCTTCTTCCCAAGCGGCATGGATGAAATGGGACCAACATTAACAAAATTGCGCGAAACATTACTTGGCATTCAACATGGTGAAATAGAAGCACCAGAAGGCTGGATTGTTCGCATCGTATAATAGAATACTTTTACAATGACGTAAACGCATGGTTACCTTAGGGTAGCTATGCGTTTTTGTATATTCCTATATAGGGAGATATGAAAGTAGTATGAGATGGTCCAAACTTAAGAATACATGTATACATAAGTAATATGTATTGAAATATATAATAAATTTTGCTAGTATAATATGCAGTTCTATATTCTATAGAAAATAACTATTATGTATGACCAGTATAAACTAAAGTTATGTAGTATGGTAAGGTCTAATTCTTACAGAAGGGAGGTCAAATAGGTACATACTAATACAGTATAGTCATTTGACATAGGTGAATAAGAACTTTCAGTATATGTATACCTAGTGTTAAGTATGCTAGTGTAGTGATAGAAAGCCTAAAGGAGGAGAGGGTTATGATGGAAATGAGTACCATTGCAAAACAACATGAGGAGCAGCGCCATTTGGAAGCAAATGGTTTGTATAGTTCCCAATTTGAAAAAGATGCGTGCGGTATGGGATTTGTAGTCAATATTAAAGGTAAAAAATCCCACGATATCATCGACGATGGTTTGCGTATTCTTGAGCGCTTGGAACACCGTGGTGGTGCTGGCGCCGATAAGGATACTGGCGATGGAGCGGGCATCTTAGTGCAAATTCCACATGATTTTTTCCGCCGTGAGTGCGAAGTGTTAGGTATCCATTTACCACCTGCTGGTGACTACGGGGTGGGTATGGTTTTTGCTCATAAGTACGAAACATTACGGAATGAGCAAAAGCGAATCTTAGAAGAAGTAGTTCGTGAGGAAGGACAAATTGTATTGGGCTGGCGGGAAGTTCCGGTAGACTCTACAGCAGTTGGCCATGAGGCGGCATTAATTCGTCCTTGGATGATCCAAATTCTTATCGGTAAAGGTCAAGATGTGACAAACCAAGCGGAGTTTGAACGCAAATTATATATGATTCGTAAAATTGCAGAAAAGCGTATCGTCCCATTGAGCAAAGAAATGAGTAGCGATTTCTACATTGCCTCTTTGTCTTCTAAAACGATCGTCTACAAAGGTATGTTGACACCAGTGCAATTACGAAACTTTTACCTAGATTTGAATGATTTAGATTTTACCTCTGCCTTGGCGATGGTTCATTCTCGTTTCAGTACGAATACATTCCCAAGCTGGGCACGGGCTCATCCTAACCGTTATTTAGTACATAATGGGGAAATCAACACCATTCGTGGTAATGTAAACTGGATCAATGCTCGTGAAGGTAAAGCAGAGTCTCCATTGTTCCCAGATATTAAAAAAGTGTTCCCTGTTGTTGATGATACAGGATCTGACTCTGCTATGTTCGATAATACCCTTGAGTTCTTGCATATGACAGGCCGTAGCTTACCACATGCGATCATGATGATGATTCCAGAACCATGGGAACGCAATACCTTGATGAGCCAAGAAAAACATGACTTCTATGAGTTCAATAGTTTCATGATGGAACCATGGGATGGTCCAGCGGCGATGGGCTTTACTGATGGGACTGTGATCGGTGGTGTCTTAGACAGAAATGGCTTGCGCCCAGCGCGTTACTATGTGACAGCAGATGACCGTGTGATTATGGCATCCGAAGTGGGCGTTGTAAACGAAGCAGATGATATGATTCGTGCCAAAGGCCGTTTAGAACCAGGTAAAATGCTATTAATCGACACAGAAGAAGGTCGCATCATTTCTGATGAAGAAATCAAACACCGTGTGGCTACAGAACTTCCTTACAATGAGTGGGTGAAAGAACATGTGATCCACTTGTCGGAGATTCAACAAGCTACGGAAGAGAGTATCCCTGAGGTAGGGGACTTGTTCATGCAACAACAAGTATTCGGCTATACCCAAGAAGATTTGGTACGCATGATTATCCCTATGGCAAAAGATGGGAAAGATCCTGTAGGATCTATGGGGGCTGATGCGCCGCTAGCAATCTTGTCGGACAAACCACAAATGTTATACTCCTATTTTAAACAGCTTTTTGCACAGGTGACAAATCCCCCAATCGATGCTATCCGCGAAGAAATGGTGACATCCACACGAGTGATGCTCGGAAATAGCGGTAACTTGACGGACCCTAACAAAGTGGGCACCTATGCAGTATCCATGCGGACACCTATCATGACGAATCAAGAATTGGCAAGTATTAAACAATTGGACTGCCGTCGCATGAAATCCGTGACCTTGTCCATCTTGTTTGACCCAGCCAAAGGTGCGGAGGGTATGAAAGAAGCCTTAGACCGTTTGTGCAAGGATGCAGAGGAAGCAGCTCGCACGGACCAAAATGTGTTGATCTTGTCTGACCGTGGCGTGGACGAACAC
This sequence comes from Veillonella sp. CNR 79/14, assembly GCF_003992185.1. NCBI lineage: Bacteria > Bacillati > Bacillota > Negativicutes > Veillonellales > Veillonellaceae > Veillonella > Veillonella sp. CNR 79/14. Next base: position 29,465 of record NZ_RQVH01000017.1, read on the forward strand.
CATGCGCCGATTCCAGCTTTATTGGCAGTGGCAGCGGTGCACAATCATTTAATTAACACTGTATTACGCACAGAAATGGGCTTAATCTTAGAATCTGGGGAACCTCGTGAAGTGCATCATTTCTGTACACTCTTAGGCTATGGCGTAACGGCCATCAATCCATATGTGGCATTAGCAACAGTACGTGACTTACAAGCCACCAACCGATTGGGAGACCTTACACCAGAGGAAGCAGAAGCAAACTACATCAAGGCCTCTGTGTCGGGCATTATGAAAGTGATGTCGAAAATGGGTATTTCCACTGTACGTAGCTACCATGGGGCACAAATCTTTGAGGCATTGGGATTGAATACGAACTTTATTAGTACCTACTTCCCGAACACACCGACACGCATTGGTGGTATCGGCTTAGGTGGCGTAGCTCATGAAACATTGGAACGATTCCAACGGGCTTTCAAAGAAGATGTGAAAGTCCTTGAACCAGGTGGTTGGTACGGACCTATGAAAGATGGGGAAGAGCATTTATTCAATCCAGATACGATTAAGTTATTACAAACATCCTTAATCGAAGGGGATTACAATAGATACAAAGAATATTCCAAAATGATTCGAAATGATTACCATGTGACCTTACGGAGCTTGATGGAATTGAACTTCCCTGTAGGTGGCGGTATTCCTGTGGAAGAAGTAGAACCAGTGGAAGACATTGTGAAACGCTTTAAAGCTGGCGCTATGAGTTACGGTGCTATCAGTAAAGAGGCCCACGAAACTATTGCCATCGCTATGAACCGTTTAGGATCTACATCGAACTCTGGGGAAGGCGGCGAAGATACAAGTCGCTTTGTTCTCGATGCCAATGGAGATAATCGCAATAGTGAAGTAAAACAAATTGCATCAGGTCGCTTTGGGGTAACAACGAATTACTTGGTACATGCGAAAGAATTACAAATCAAATGTGCCCAAGGAGCGAAACCAGGTGAGGGCGGTCAATTACCGGGTAAAAAGGTATATCCAGAGATTGCCAAAGCTCGTCACTCCACACCAGGTGTAGAACTGGTATCTCCGCCACCACATCACGATATTTACTCCATCGAAGACTTGGCAGAGTTGATTTACGACTTGAAATGCGTCAATCCAAGTGCAGCGATTTCCGTAAAATTGACCTCAGAAGCTGGGGTAGGTACCATTGCCGCAGGGGTAGCCAAAGCGAAAGCAGACAGCATCCTCATCTCCGGCTACGATGGTGGTACTGGCGCAGCAGGTCGTACATCTGTAAAACATGCAGGTGTGCCATGGGAATTGGGCCTTTCAGAAACGCATCAAACCTTGATGTTGAACCGTTTGCGTGACCGTGTACAGCTGGAAGTAGATAGTAAACTGATGACTGGTTATGATGTGGCGATCGCAGCCTTGTTGGGAGCAGAATTATTCGGATTTGGTACCTTGCCATTAGTGGCAGTAGGCTGTCGCATGGCACGGGTTTGCCATATGAATACATGTCCGTACGGCGTGGCCACACAAGATGAGAAATTGCGTGCTAAGTTTACAGGTAAACCAGAATATGTGGAAAACTTGATGAAGTTTATCGCTCAAGAGTTGCGCGAAATCATGGCTCGCTTAGGTATCCGCAGTGTGCGTGAGTTGGTAGGTCGTATTGATTTGGTACGCCAACGCTCACAAGATGATAATTTCAAATTGTCTCGTGTGGATTTGAAACGGATATTATTCAAGCCATATACAGATGCGTCTGTGGGACATTTACACAGCATCGACCAAGACCATGAATTGGAACGCACCTTGGATATGAAAAAATTACTTCGCATGTGCCGTCCTGCCTTGGATGATCAAAAACCAATTCGCGCTAAATTGGCTATCAGCAATGTGAATCGTGTAGTAGGCACCTTGGTCGGTGGCGAGGTGGTTCGTCGTTACGGTGAAACAGGATTACCAGAGAATACTATCAAATTGAATTTCGTTGGGTCTGCTGGTCAAAGTTTTGGCGCTTTCATCCCGAATGGTATGACATTGGAACTCGAGGGTGATGCCAACGATTACCTTGGCAAAGGCTTGTCTGGTGGTACTATCATTGCGTACCCACCAAAGGTGGCGACCTATGAGGCTCATGAAAATATCTTAATCGGTAACGTAGCCTTCTATGGGGCTACCTCTGGTACGGCATATATCAACGGGGTCGCAGGGGAACGGTTCTGCGTTCGTAACAGCGGTATTACCGCCGTTGTAGAAGGTGTAGGTGACCACGGTTGCGAATATATGACTGGTGGTGAGGTCCTTGTCCTTGGCCGTGTGGGTCGTAACTTTGGGGCTGGCATGTCCGGTGGTTATGCGTACGTGCTTGATTTAGATGGACGCTACTGTAATACAGGACTTGTGGAACTTCGCAGACCTAGTGAAAGTGACCTAGCACGGATTCATGAGCTAATACAACAACATGTATTGCATACGAACTCTAAACAAGGTCGACATATGTTAGAAAACTGGGTATTGTACAAAGATCGCTTTACGAAAATCGTGCCAACAGCTTACGAAGAAATGGAGCAAAGTATTGCTCATTACCAAGGTGAAGGTATGTCATTAGAAGAAGCGCAATTGGCGGCCTTTAAAGCGAAATATATGAGTGGAAAATAATCTACCTAGTAGATAGTTAGTAGCTATGCCCTAGTTGACTAAGAATATAAAAAGGAATGGAACTGATACTTCAGAACCATTCCTTTTTTGTGGAGTGTGTAATTGGTTTATATTGATAATATGTTATATAAAGTGATGTTATTTTGCTTTTTAGTTATTTAGTAGATAGAAAGGGCAGCGGATTTTCATACGCTACGGAAATCAATGATAACATAAGCAATAAGAGAATGCTTGTTTACTAGATAGTATTAGGATTTTGCAATAAGAGTAGTATTAGAAAGAAGGATAGTTTTGCTATTGATTTGGTAAAATAAATACTTATAAAT
>NZ_RQVH01000018.1:0-32264 GCF_003992185.1 Veillonella sp. CNR 79/14
GTTACGTATAAGCAAAATATTCTGAAGCTATTAAAAAGATATATAGAAGAAGATAGAACTATATCTATTTCAGATAATATATCATTTGTAGGCACCACAAGTTTTAATTTAGTGTGGGAAGATGTATGTTCTGTTGTCATGAATGACTGTATCAATAAACCAATAAAAGAGTTAGGGTTGCACTATACTAAAAATAAAAAGCAATCTGCATTACTTTCTGATGTGATTTCAAAACCAAAATGGAAGCATGAGAAGTCGGGGAATGTTCATGCTGCTAACAAGACATTGATACCTGATATTATATCGATTGAAGATAATCAGATCGCAATATATGATGCGAAGTATTACAGCATAAAACTTAATGATTCTACAGTGAAAAACCAACCAGGTGTATCTGATGTGACAAAGCAGTATTTGTATGAATTAGCTTACCGAGATTTTGCTAATGAAAATAATCTTTTGATTAGTAAAAATGCATTTTTAATGCCTACTGATGGTAATGAAGAAATACATTTGGGCGATGCAAGTATGGATATATTTCATGGGTTAGACGGAATTAACTTTAACTCGATAAAGGTTATTTTAAAGCCTTGTGAAGCAATGTATGAACTATATTTAAACTCTTAAACAAAGTTTCTTTTAGAGGTATGTCAAGTAGCTATATTAAAAATATATTAGATTGTGAATGAAAGAGAGAGACCATGAAAAAACTAACTACATCTATTCTAGTAGCATTATTCAGTGTGACCATCTTCACACCAACCCATGTAGAGGCGAGTTGGTTGTCTAAAACGTGGAAAAAGGTTGAAAAATCATGGAATGAAGCGGGGAAACAAAGCAGCACTACTGGAACAAGTAGTACACCTTCCAGTACGATTCGTTTACCACAACGATCTGAGTATCCAAGAAACTTTGGTCTTCATCAAGTTGTAGGTCATTCATTAGAGGCTATTGAATATCAAGTGTTGGGAGTTCCTATGGGAGCTACTTTCAGACAAGTAAGAAATAACCTTGGTGAACCTACTGAAATTAATCGTGGTATGAGATATGGTGGAGTAAGATTCGATATGTCGTTTACAAAAGGCGACTATTATGATAATAACGTGGTAGATTATATTGAGATTACGAATAGAGATGCTACGACTCATCGTGGGATTGCAGTAGGTGACACACTAGAACAGGTGTATAATGTCTATGGTCGACCAACATATATTTTTGACAATAATGCGTGGTTTTATGGTGCATTCATGTGGAATTCAGACTATATTTCAGGTATTTATTTTGACAATGATGGTGAAAGAGTAACGAAAGTTCATCTGCATTCTCATTGATATATATTTCCAATGAGAGGTATCTTTATGAAGAAGCTAACCACATCTATTTTACTAGCACTATTCAGTGCCACTATCTTCATGCCAACACATGTAAAAGCTAGCTGGTTGTCTAAAACATGGAAAAAGATTGAAAAATTTTGGGATGAAGCAGGGAAACAAAATGCTTCTACGGAACTTTTATATGGGCATCAGATGCCAAAACTGGTATCACTTTTGAAAATAATGGAGAAAAGGTAACTAAGATTAGGATTATTAATTCCTAAAAAGATACTTATCAAGTTTATTTCCGTAATCTACATCTGAAATTAATAAAGTAAATTCCCATTTAATCCATTATGAATTATAACATCTAAATTCATAATATATATTATTCAACTAATAACACAGGAGGACCTAACATGAACACAACTAAATCATTCCAAACTTCCTCCTCTCTTCGACATGCACCATTTTCTCAGGATAGCTCCACCAGTATTACCTATGAATACAGTCCGCTGTTAGAGGGTTTTCCCCTCGCTCATGGTGTGACCTACCGCTATGGTGGTGTCAGTGAAGGTAACTTTAATAGTTTTAACATGGGTCTGCATGTAGGTGATGATCCGAAAGCGGTGGTAGAGAACCGCAAACGCTTAGCGCAGGTGTTAGGTGTGGATTCAAATCATTTGACTTGTGGTGAGCAAGTGCATGGGGTAGGCGTGACGAGGGTGACGGAAGAGCTTGTCGGTAGAGGTGCTTTCAGTTGGGAAGACAGTATCCCAGATAGTGATGCGATTCATACGAATTTGGTGAATGTGCCACTCTTGTTGCTCGTGGCAGACTGTGTGCCTGTGCTTATCTATGATGCGGTGCATCATGCGGTGGCAGTGGTTCATGCAGGTTGGCGTGGTGCCATCGCTCACATTGTGGAGCGCACGATGGATAGTATGCACGATGCGTACGGAACGTTGCCAAAAGATTGCTACCTCTTCATCGGTCCCTCCATTGGAGAAGACTCATTTGAGGTGAGTGAAGAGATTGCTGAACAATTTCGACAGGATATGGGTAATTTGGGACTTTCACAGGTAAATGCAGTCGTGCGTTATCTCCAACGGTTAGAACAAGCGACACCTACTCCACATATAGATCTGAAAGGATATATTGCAGCTTGTGTCGTACAAAAAGGTGTGCCTATAGATCAAGTGATTCTGTCTGCTACGGACACGATGATGACAGAAGGATGTTATTCATACCGAGGGGATGCAGGCAAGACGGGACGAATGGCTATGTTTGCAGTATTACAAAATCAAGGTTAATAGATGATGGAGTTTCAATAGTTTTGTATATCATAAGACCTTGTGTAGAACATGAGTAGTACGGAAATTTAGAGATACATTCTTAGGCATTGTTCGAGAATAGAATAAAATTATGACAAAGAATAAGAAAATCTTAAGAACTAGGCTTGAAATCATGCTTTTTCTATGTACTTTTCTTATTCTTTCGTTTATAATAAAAAAGATAAAGTATTATTTTTTTGTGAAGACCTTTCAGAGTGAAATGTAACGACGAAAAAAGGACTGACATATATGATTGCAACAGCATTACATAACGTGCAAGAACGCATAGAAGCGGCTAAGGCACGAGTGGGGAGAAGGGATTCTGTTACACTTGTAGCAGTAACGAAGAATCATCCTGTAGAGGCTGTACAAGAAGTAGCTCAACTAGGTGTAAGAACTGTAGGCGAAAATCGTGTACAAGAAGCAAAAGAAAAAATGGAACTCTACCAGGGACCGGAACTCCAATGGCATTTAATTGGACAATTACAAAACAATAAAGTGCGTAATGCAGTGGGTAAATTTTCTTTAATTCATTCAGTTCATAGCGTGAAATTGTTGGATGAAATCCAACGTATTGCTGCTAGAGAAGGACTTATACAAGAAGTATTACTACAAGTGAATGTGGCACGAGAAGAAAGCAAGTCTGGGATGGATGTGGAAGAGTTTCCAACCATACGGGAATATGCCAAATCATTACCCAATGTACGGGTAAAAGGGCTTATGTGTATGGCACCATTTTTTGATGATCCGGAAGAGGCTCGCCCTATATTTAGAGTCGCTCACGCTTTATTTGAAGACATGAAACTTCATTTTAATGAAGGTCAGATTGAATATATATCCATGGGGATGACCCATGATTTTGAAGTAGCAATTGAAGAAGGTGCAAATATTGTTCGTGTAGGAACAGCAATATTTGGAGAACGCCACTATAATGAGTAATGGAGGAATTAACGATGGCACTGAAAGATAGCTGGAATTCTGTAAAAAGTTTTTTTGGTAGTAATCAAGATGATCAATATGAATTTGATGAATATGATAATGAGATGTATGAAGAAGAGTCTCAACAACCAGTAGTAACAGCACCAGTAGCAGGTGGCAATGGACCAGTAGCATCTGCAGCACGACCAAAAACAGGAGGATATAATACAGTGGCACAACGTTCTAGCGGTATGAAAGTAGTCATCGTAGAGCCAAAAGCATTCGATGATTCTGAAAATATTACAAATCAATTGCGCGATATGCGTCCAGTAGTGATTAACTTTGAAAATACAGACCCTCATGAAGCAGCACGTATTGTGGACTTTGTAAGTGGTGCTACATTTGCATTAGATGGCAAATTAGAAAAAATTGGCAAAGATATTTTTATCTGTGTACCAGTGAATGTAACTGTAGATTATACAGATAAAGAGTACACAGAAATATCTGACAAATTAGCTTGGAAAGAACCACAAGCCTAAGCATTAGGAGGTAGCCATGCAAAAAATACTACTAATTGGTGTAGGATCGATGGGTGGTGCTATTTTACAGGGGGCTTTGGAACAAGGTGTTTGGGGCCCTGAGGAAGTAGATGTACTAGTGCGTCGCAGTGAGCAAGCAGCAGAATTAGAGCGCACATTAGGTGTCACAGCCTTCACGGACTGTGATGCCATACCTGCTTTTGATGAGTACAGAACCATTGTATTTGGCGTAAAACCTCAAGTCTTACCGTCTCTTATGGAAGAGGTGGGACCACAAATCGAGGCGAGAACATTATGTATTTCCATTGCGGCAGGCATTACATTGGATACATTACAATCCTTTGCACCCCATGTACATTGGTTACGAGCTATGCCGAATACTCCGATTTTGGTAAAAGCTGGCTTTACAGCGATTGCTAGTAGTGAACAAGTGACACCAGGTGAGCGAGAACAAGCTTTGCGCATTTTTGAAGCCTTAGGTGAAGCAGTGGTATGTTCAGAAGCTGATTTAGACCGTATTGGCGCTCTAGCAGGGGCAGGTCCAGGCTATATGTATACCATTTTAGATGCTATGGCAAATGCAGGTGTTCGGATTGGTCTCACTAGGCCATTGGCGTTGCAAGCGGCGGTACAGACGATGTATGGCTCTGGCTTGATTGCCTTAGAAACAGGCGCTCATCCAAGTGTGCTTAGGGATCAAGTGACATCTCCCGGAGGTACGACTATAGCAGGTATTGCAGCCATGGAAAAAGAAGGGTTGCGTTCTTCTATTATGGAAGGCATCTTAGCTTGTTATGAACGGTCAAATGAAATAGGAAAACAACGTGAAAGATAAAGAAAAGTTAATTCGATATTTTGAAGCATCTGGTAATGGCGAAGAGGCTAGACGTATGATTGATCTAGCGGAGCAAGTACAAGCAGGCCGACCTTATCGTGTGACAGATTTTATGTCACCTGCAGGCCTTGTCATTGCAGATGCAGTAAAAGCGAATTTTGGTGGTATTAATATCATTTCCAGTGGTGGTTACGAAGGGGCAGAACGCCTTCGAGTGGCTTTTGTGGACCCTCACTTTCAAGGAACAGTAGACTTACAAATTGCGGTGTTGAAAGTATCTTGGGATCCACGATTCCGATTATTGACACATCGCGATGTGTTGGGTTCCTTAATGGGACTTGGTATTGATCGCACTCATTTTGGAGATATTATCGTCACTAGTGGTGGGGCGCAGGTAATCGTAGATGCAACGATAGCAGATTTTGTGATTCAAAACTTTACAAAAATTGCTATGGTCACGGTTACAGTATCACGGATGGAATTGAGTGAATTACAACCGAAAGAAGAAAAAATAAAAGAAGTGCGAACTACTGTGGCGTCTATGCGGTTGGATTCTATAGCTTCTTCAGGTTTTAGTACATCTCGTACAAAAGTTGTGGAGGCCATTAAGGCAGGATTAGTACAAGTGAATTGGCAACCTGCGAAAGGACCAGCGCAAGAAGTAAAAGAAGGAGATATTATTTCTCTTCGTGGCAGAGGTCGTATGCAAATAGAAAGTATTACCGGCACGTCTAAAAAAGGGCGTATTGGAGTACATCTAAAACGATTTATGTAAGGAGGCTGATCCTATGTTAACACCAATGGATATTCATAATAAAGAGTTTGGAAAAAGTATTCGTGGCTTTGACTGCGATGAAGTAAACGAGTTCTTGAATGAAGTGGTACAAGCTTATGAAATCTTGTATCGTGAAAACCGTGAAATGACTGATAAAGTAGAGCAAATGGAAAAACGTTTGAATCAATATGAATCAACGGAAGAAACTATGCGCAATACATTGGTGCTTGCTCAAGAGACTGGTGAAAATGTAAAAGAGGCAGCTCGTAAAGAGGCTGATTTAATTTTACAGAATGCGGAACAACAACGATCTACGATTTTAGAAGATGCCAATCGTGCGTTGCGAGAAGCAGAAGCTAAATATGCTACCATTGCGAATGAAATGGCCGTGTTCCGTGCAAAAGTAGAATCAATTTTAACAGCACAACTACAATTATTAGATGGTATTGCTTTAGAGGAAACAAAACCTGTAGAGACAGAAACAGAAGTATAAGGTGAATTTCGGCTTGAGTATTCAAGCCGTTTTTGCCATTGTAGAGACATATAAGGATAGTAGGATGATAACAGTTGGACTTTCACTTAAAGACAGGCCTTGTCTTGTAGTCGGCGGAGGACAAGTAGCGCTGCGTAGAATTGAAAAGTTAATAGACGAAGAGGCATCTATTATAGTAGTCAGTCCTGATGTATTACCTGACATTGTAACATACCATGAAGCAGGTGTATTACAATGGATAGAGAAGCCTTATAGCTCAGAATATATGGTAGGGCAACAGTTTGTCATTATTGCTACGGATATTCCTGCTGTGAATGCGCAAGTCATGGAAGATGCTCAAGAAGTACAAGCTTTCATTAATCGGGCTGATGTGAAAGATGATTCTACTTGGGTATTCGGCAGTGCTACGGAGATTGGTGATTTAGAGATTTCTATATTTACCAATCAAGTGAGCCCACGAGTGAGTCGCTTGCTTAGACAGGATATAGAAACCAGGTACGGCATATTAGCCGAGTGGCTACCTCAGATTCGTCTATGGAGACAAGAATTACAGCATATATTAAATACGCCCAAAGAACGAGAGCAGTTCTGGCGTACAAATTTAGGAGAATCGGAGTTTATACAAATATTACAGGGTCAAGGAGACTCAGTGAAGGAGAATATTGTACATGCAATTAGTCGTATTAGGTCTGAATCATAGAAGTGCACCTGTAGATGTACGAGAGAAATTTTCTTTTTCCAAAGAAGCTCTCGATCATGCTATGGATCACATCTATGCTCATGAAGAAGTAGAGGAATGCGTCCTTTTATCGACGTGTAACCGCACAGAACTCTATGTCGTCCTAAATGACATGGAGAATGTAAAAGAATATATGATACGTTTACTACTGCATCTGAAAGGTGAAGAAACGGTAGACGTAGATGAGAAATGGTTTTTCCTATATGAAGGGAAGGCATGTATTTCTCATTTATTTAGAGTAGCATCTAGTTTAGATTCTCTTGTGTTAGGAGAAGGTCAAATTTTGAGCCAATTAAAAATGGCCTATATTTCTTCCTATAGTAAGGGATTAACAGCATCTGTGTTTAATATTATTTTCCAAAAAGCCATTGCTGTAGGGAAACGTGTGCGTACGATGACGGGGATTGCGAATACGCCAGTCTCAGTTAGTTATACAGCAGTCAATTTAGCGGAAGATAGTTTAGAGATTCCTATCAGTGAGGCAAAGGTTCTCATTTTGGGAGCTGGTCAAATGAGTGAGCTCACAGCTCGTCATTTACAAGCTAAAGGGGTAAAGAGTATTTTCGTGTCCAATCGGACGTTCAAAACAGCAGAAGAATTGGCAAAGCAATTCAATGGTAAAGCCGTTGATTTTGACAATTTTGTAGAAGAAGCCAAAGTAGCAGATATTATTATTACATCTACTGGTGCACCTCATTATGTGATTGAATGGGAAGAAGCGGAAGAAATCATGGATGGCCGTGGTGGTAAACCAATTGTCATGATCGATATTGCTGTTCCCCGTGATATCAACCCAGATGTAACAGAAATTCCCGGAGTGTATTTGTTTAACATTGATGCCTTGGAAAGTGTAGTAGAAGCGAATAAACACCAACGAGAAGAAGAAGCTCAAAAAGCAGAGCCTATCTTAGAAGAAGCCTTACAAGAAATTGAAGAAAAATTACAATATCTATCGGTTCGTCCTATTATGGTCTTGCTTAGTGAAAAAGCAGAAGCCATTCGTAAACGTGAAGTACATCGAGCGATGGCAAAATTACCTAATGCCACAGAGCTAGAACGTAAGATTATTAGCAATATGTCCCGCATGTTGGTACGTAAATTATTGCGTGATCCAATGATTCATTTTGGTGAAGTAGCGGGTAAAGAAGAAGAGCGAGATTATTGGAAGTTATTCCAAGATATGTTTGCTTTGGAAGTGGAGGACGACACACTATGAGAAACATAATTCGTATAGGCACCCGTAGTAGTGCCCTTGCTTTATGGCAAGCCAACTATGTAGCAGATACATTGCGCAAACATTACCCACAGTGCAAGGTGGAGTTAGTCCATCACAGTACGAAAGGTGATCGTATTTTAGAAAAACCATTGGCTGAAATCGGTGGTAAAGGTTTATTTACAGAAGAGCTAGAAGCATCTATGCGTGATGGTAGCATCGATTTGGCTGTACACAGCTTGAAAGATATGCCTACAGAATTACCAGAAGATTTGGTACTAGGTGCGATTACAGAGCGTGAAACACCATGCGATGCTTTGGTATCACCAAAATATAAAACACTGGATCAACTGCCACAAGGTGCTAAGGTAGGGACTAGTAGTTTACGCCGTCAAGCACAATTGTTGAATCAACGACCTGATTTGCAGATTTCTGTACTTCGTGGGAATGTGCAAACGCGATTGAACAAATTAGAAACAGAAAACTTTGATGCCATTGTATTAGCAGAGGCAGGGTTAAAACGATTGGGGCTGGAATCTGTTGTTACACAGACTTTCACTAGCGATGAAATGATTCCTGCTGTGGGTCAAGGGGCATTGGGCATTGAATGTCGCAAGGATGATACAGAAATGCTAGATATGTTATCTGTATTGCACGATGAAAATACTATGTGGGCTACTCGTGGAGAACGTAGTTTCCTTCGTCAACTCGAAGGTGGTTGCCAAGTACCGATGGGTGTACATGGGACGATTTATAAAGGACAATTAACGTTGAAAGCTATCATTGCTTCTCTAGATGGAAAAAATTGTTTTGAAGGTGAATTGTCAGGACCAAAAGAAAAAGCAGATATGTTAGGTCGTAACTTGGCGAAAGCTCTCTATGAAGAAGGGGGCAAAGCCATCATTGACGATTTAGTAGAAAGAGGAGTATTGAAATGACAGGCATTGTATATTTAATTGGTGCCGGACCGGGTGATCATAAATTAATCACTCTAAAAGGTAAGGAATGTATTGAAAAAGCTGACGTTATTGTCTATGACTATTTAGCAGATGCTCATTTCTTGTCCTATGCGAAAGAAGGGGCAGAGATCATTTATGCGGGCAAAAAAAGCAACAATCATACGATGCATCAATGGGAAATTAACGAACTTCTCGTAAAATGTGGCTTAGAAGGTAAAGTGGTGGCTCGTCTTAAAGGGGGCGACCCTCTAGTATTTGGTCGTGGTGGTGAAGAAGCGTTGGCTTTGGTAGAAGCGGGCGTGCCATTTGAATTTGTACCTGGTATTACATCTGGTATTTCTGCGCCAGCCTATGCTGGGATTCCTGTCACTCAACGTGCCATGGCGACGTCTTTTGCTATTGTTACAGGTCATGAAGATCCAACAAAACCAGAATCTGGTATGAATTGGGATGGCTTAGCTAAATCTGTGGATACGATCTCCTTTGTGATGGGTATCTCGAATTTGCCGAGCATTGCCACTAACTTAATCAAATATGGTCGTCCTAAGGAAACGCCAGTGGCAGTCATCCGTTGGGGCACAAAACCAATCCAAGAAACATTGGTCTCTACCTTGGAGCATGTCGTAGAAGATGTAGAAAAAGCGCAATTGAAAGCACCAGCTATTGTTATCGTTGGGGAAGTAGTATCTTTGCGGGAGCAATTACGTTGGTTTGATAATAAACCATTATTTGGTAAAACTATCGTGGTCACACGAGCTCGTAGTAAAGCTAGCGCCTTATCTGAACGATTACTAGAATTGGGGGCCCATGTCATCGAAGCATCTGCTATCAAAACACAGGCGTTACCTCGTACAGAGGAGATGGATGTGGCTTATGATAGCTTATCTTCCTACGATGGATTAATTTTTACATCTGCCGAAGGGGTGCGGTTCTTCTTTGATGGTTTATTAGACCGTGGCTTAGATAGCCGTGCTTTAGGTTCTATGAAAGTATGTGCTATCGGCAGTGCTACCGCAAAATCTTTATTAGATCGAGGCATTCGTGCGGACATCGTGCCACCGAATTACCAGGCGGAATCTGTGGTGGAAACCATTACAGTAGAACAGAGTCGTGTATGGCCAGAACGAGTGCTAGGCGATTTGCGCTTTGTGCTAGTACAACCAAAAGTGGCACGCGACGTGATTTATAAAGGACTTTCACAAGCAGGATGCGATATGACGGTATTGCGTTTGTATGAAACAGTACAAGACACGTCCCACAAAGAATATTTAGAAGAAGCCCTACGAGCAGGGGAAGTAGATTACATTACGTTTACAAGTTCTTCTACGGTGACGAATACAAAGGATATGCTTGGCTCCGATGCAGTGAATTTATTAGGAAACGCGAAGGTTGTTTGCATTGGACCGATTACAGGTGCTACCTGTGTAGAAGAAGGGATTCAACCAGATTTAATTGGTGAAACTTTTACAATCCCTGCGATGGTGGATCTAATCTTGAACGATTGCAAATAGAAAGAGGCATAATATGGAATTACGAAATCGACCAAGACGATTGCGCATCAGCCCAGCTATGCGTGCGTTGGTTCGTGAAACAACATTACAAGTAGAAGACTTAATTTATCCTATATTTATTGTTCCGGGAACAGCGGTGAAAGAAGAAATTTCTTCCTTACCAGGACAATATCATGTGTCCGTGGACGAGGCTATAAAATTGGCGAAAGAAGCCTATGACTTAGGTATTAAGGGAGTCGAAATTTTCGGCATTCCTACTTACAAAGATGAAGATGGTTCTTCTGCGTGGGATATGGAACAACCGGTACAGCAAGCGATTATGGCGATCCGTAAAGAAGTACCAGAGTTGATCGTGATTTCCGACGTATGCCTTTGCCAATACACATCTACAGGTCATTGCGGTCATGTGGAACATCATGAAGTCATTAATGATGCTACGTTGCCATTATTGTGTAATGTAGCAGTGAGCCATGCGAAAGCGGGTGCTCACATGGTGGCACCATCTGACATGATGGATGGACGTATTGCTGCGATTCGTGAAGCCTTAGATGCAGCGGGATTTAGCCATGTATCCATCATGAGTTATGCGGCGAAATATGCATCCGCCTATTATGGACCATTCCGTGATGCGGTCCATTCTGCACCGGGATTTGGGGACCGTAAAGGATACCAAATGGACGAGGCGAACCGTTTAGAAGCCTTGCGTGAAGTGGAACAAGATATCATCGAAGGGGCGGATATCATTATGATTAAGCCAGCTCTATCCTATTTGGATATTGTACGCGAAGTACGGGATAACTTCGATTGTCCTTTAGCCGTTTACAATGTCAGCGGTGAATATGCCATGATTAAAACAGCAGCGGCAGCGGGGTTGGTAGATGAAAAACGCATTACTTTGGAAACCTTGCTATCCATGAAACGAGCAGGAGCAAAGATGATTATTACCTATCATGCCCTGGATGTGGCACGTTGGCTACAAGAAAAATAGTGTGGAAATATAGGAGCCATTATGTTTAGTTTAGAAAAATCAAAACAAGCCTTTACAGAGGCTCGTGAATATATGCCAGGTGGTGTGAACAGTCCCGTTCGCTCTTACCGCAGTGTAGGGGGCAATCCTCCTTTTATCAGTTCTGCTAGTGGATCTCGCATTTACGATATTGATGGCAATGAGTACATCGATTACGTATTGTCTTGGGGTCCTATGATTCTAGGTCATGCGAATCCTGAAATCGTGGCGTCTATTTTGGAAGCCATCCCTCGTGGTACTAGTTATGGAGCACCAACACTGCTTGAAACAGAAGTGGCGAAAAAAATTCAAGCTTTCTATCCGTCGATGGAAATGGTGCGCATGGTGAACTCTGGTACAGAATCTACCATGAGTGCTTTGCGTTTGGCTCGTGGCTATACTGGTCGTGACAAAATCGTGAAATTTATCGGCTGTTACCATGGTCATAGTGATAGCTTGTTAGTGAAAGCTGGTTCTGGCTTAGCTACCTTTGGAGTGCCAGATAGTCCCGGCGTGCCAACTGGTGTGGCAGAGGATACGATTACATTGCCATACAATGATTCTGATGCAGTTCGCCAATTGTTCGAGGCTCATGGTGAAAGTATTGCAGCCATCATCGTGGAACCAGTAGCAGGTAATATGGGCTGTGTACCTCCTGTGGAAGGATTCTTGGAGACTTTGCGTGAAGTAACGACAGAGCACGGTGCAGTCCTCATCTTTGATGAAGTGATGTGCGGATTCCGCTCCAGTTCTGGAGGTGCACAAAAATATTACAATGTCATTCCAGACTTAACATGCTTAGGCAAAATCGTAGGCGGTGGCTTACCAATGGCGGTATTCGGTGGCAAGAAAGAAATTATGTCTTCCATTGCTCCATCCGGTCCTGTGTACCAAGCAGGCACCTTGAGTGGTAATCCAGTAGCCATGGCGGCAGGTCTTGCTACCTTGTCTATGTTGCAAAAACATCCGAATGCATTCCGTCAAGTAGAGGAATCTACAGAAGCCTTATGCCAAGGATTAGAAGCGGCGGCGAAAGAAGTAGGTGTACCTGTAGTAGTACAACGAGTAGGATCTATGTTTACTCTCTTCTTCACAGATAAAGCAGTGCATAACTTCGATGACGCCAGCGCTTGTGATATGGAAGCGTTTAAAACATTCTTCCACTACAACTTGGAACGTGGCATCTATTATGCAGCCAGCCAATATGAAAGCAACTTCTTATCTACGTGCCATAGCGATCAAGATTTGGCATATACCTTACAAATTGCAAAAGAAGCGTTTCAAGCGATTAAGGGATAATGGGAGGACTGACGGTTTTCAATGTATTGGAAATTGACGTGAACAAATAGTATCCAACAGCCTACATGTATGAATAGAAATGCCATACACATCGAAACTAATCTATGTTACACTAGATTATATAGAGTGTATGGCATTCTAGTTTATATATAGGAGGTGTAATGATGAGTGTTTTAATCTCTCCGAAAGAATTACAAGAACAATTAGATAGAGTGGTGGTCCTCGATGCTCGTGGCTTTGATGCTTATGCAGCGGCCCACATTCCGGGATCCTTTGCTATTGATATGGACGCACACATGAGTGGCCCTTTAGGCGTACACGGTGGTCGTCATCCCTTGCCAGACATGGCTGTCTTAGCAAATCGTTTGAGCGAATGCGGTGTGACCATGGATTCTCACATCGTGGTGTACGATGCGTGGATTTCCTTTGCCGGTCGGTTGCGGTTCTTGCTACTATACATGGGTTTCACCAATGTGAAAGTCCTAGCTGGTGGCATTGAACGTTGGCATAGGGAAGGATACCCATTGACGCAAGAATCTACACCTACTATGGCAGATTCAAAACCGTTGGCCTATACATTACAAGACCATTTAGTGATGAGCCGTGATGAAGTGTTACACGCTAGCCAAACTGACAGTCATGTCATCATCGATGCGCGGGCTCCACAGCGATATGATGGATCGGTAGAGGATACGATGGATGGCATGACGGGACATGTACCAGGAGCAATCAATCATTTCTATGGATGGGGATTTACAGCTGATGGTGTACGTCCAATTGCAGAATTACAAACAGCTTATGGTGACTTAACTAAGGTGGAAAAACCTATCGTTGCCTATTGTGGTTCTGGTGTGACAGCAGCCAACTTAATGATTGCGTTAGCAGAAGTGGGTGTGGAACCAGCTATGTATGTAGGCAGTTCTAGCGATTGGGTGACTTATGAAGGGTTCCCGTTGGAAACAGGGGTTAATACATTATAGGTTTACACTGTCAGTATAGTAGATAGTGATTCAAAATGTTTTCAATATAATACGATAAAAAACAGAGGCCTTGATGATAGGACCTCTGTTTTTATATTCTATGTATTTTGTCATATGTGCATCATCATAAAGCATATGTAATGCATAGTATATAGGATGGAAAATTATATTGTAGTTTATAAGAATGATGCTAATGACTGGCTGTTGAAGTGCGCCCTAATGTTACTTTCAAGAAGACCCCTGTTAATGCAATAATCATACCTGTCACGATAAACATGGTACTAAAGCCCCATTGAGATACGATGGCTGAACCACCTACAGCGCCCATAAAGTAGCCGAAGAATAGAGTGGACTGGTTGTAAGCAAAAATTTGTCCAGCTAAATGTTTTGGTGTAATACTCGCGATATAGGTGTTGATTCCTGGCAATAGTCCGCCTAATCCAAAGCCTAGTAAAAATCGAATGATACATAAGACGATAATAGAATCTGTAAAGGCTTGTGGAATTGTCAGGCATCCTACATAAATAAAACTTGTCCAAAGAATGAATTGAGGGCCAAGTTTATCGATGTAGCGACCGAGTACAGAGCTAGCTAACATTTGAGCAATCCCTGTAGAGGTGAAAGCTAAACCAGCTAGTAATGCGATGTGTTCGTGGCCACGGCCTACAATATGTTGTACGAATACAGAAAGAATAGGAGCTGACGCCATGGTAGTGAAGGCAAAAATGAAAGAAGCGATAGATACGAAGATAAGACCTTTCCAATTGGAGATAGATTGTTGTAAGTCTTTGAGAGAAGGAGAAGGGCCTTTTATTTTAGGAGTAAAGTCTTCTTTTATGAATAATAAGGAAGATAAAAAGGCTATGCCTAGTAAAGCGGATACAACAAAAAAGGCGTACCGAATACCAAAAGTACTTCCCATATAACCACCAATCATAGGACCTAGTAAGGAACCTCCCAAGTTGGCAGCGGATAATAGACCTAAGGCCCAACCAGTTCTGGACTCTGGAGTTTGGGTGGCGACTAACGTAATGGATCCAGAAAAAAATCCAGATACTATACCATTTAAAATGCGGATCATCACAACATGTTCAGGGCTTTGTGCGAACCCAAGAAGTGCATTGGTGACCATCATTCCAAAACTAGCCCGTAGTAAAATTAATTTTCTTCCTTTTCTATCAGCTAGTTTTCCCCAAAAAGGTGAGACGAGGGCCACCATAAGATAGGTGACACCCATGGCGATACCAGACCAATTGGCAAGAGATCCTTGATCGTGGACTCCTAGGTCCTGTAAATATAAGGGAATGAGGGGAGCTGCTTGACTGAGCCCCACCGATGCCATGAAGGCCCCGAATAAACAAACGTATAAGGTGCGTTTCCAAAGTTCCATACTGACTCCTATGTACGTGTAGGTGACCCTACTATAAAATTCCAACTATGTATGTATCTATGGTAGCATATCAGTGAGATTTATTATACCCCCTAATCTAGGTATACCTCTAATAGTTTCTTGTAGGATTCCGAGTAGATTTTTATACATATGGTTCTAGCATTTATGATGTATGAGGAAGTACGATCGTTTGACTATATAATAGCGTCACAGTCAGGGGATATACGTTTCTAACATGGATAGAATGTGATTGGGTCTATTGCAACTACTCTGCAGATAGTATATAATTGTATCTGTATTTGACAACGATATATGTTAATACGTTGATAAAGACGGTCATGCAAGGTAGCTCCGAGCGAGTGAGGGATGGTGAAAGCCTCATGGGTGAATGCATGGCGGATCACTTTTGAGTATATGTTGGGGAGCCCGTACTGGGGGTATTCACATCGGTGGACACCGTTATATGTTTGAGCGATGATTCGTTGGGGGTATCTTTCACAAGAATCATCAGTAGGGTGGTACCACGGATTTGCATTCGTCCCTTCGGGGAGCGGGTGCTTTTTTTATTGAGAGGAGAAATAGAATGTCTAATGAAGTAGATTATGGTAAGACCTTGCACTTGCCTGAAACAGAATTTCCTATGCGCGGTAATTTGCCAAAGCGCGA
Organism: Veillonella sp. CNR 79/14; assembly: GCF_003992185.1. Taxonomy (NCBI): domain Bacteria; kingdom Bacillati; phylum Bacillota; class Negativicutes; order Veillonellales; family Veillonellaceae; genus Veillonella; species Veillonella sp. CNR 79/14. Next base: position 15,971 of record NZ_RQVH01000018.1, read on the forward strand.
ACCAGAATTTATCAAGTTTTGGGAAGATAATAAAATTTATGAAAAACGCTTAGCGAAAAATAAAGGTAAAAAATCTTTTATTTTGCACGATGGCCCTCCTTATGCGAATGGTAAATTGCACATCGGTCATGCCTTGAACAAAACATTAAAAGACATTGTGATGAAATATAAAACAATGCAAGGCCATTACACACCATACATTCCTGGTTGGGATACACATGGTCTTCCTATCGAGCATGCAGTTATCAAAAACACTGGCTTGAATCGTCATGAAATGAGTCCATTGGATCTTCGCAATCAATGTCGTGAATACGCATTGAATTGTGTAGAAGAACAAAAGAAAGATTTCATCCGTTTCGGTGTGCTTGGTGAATGGGATCGTCCTTATTTAACATTGCGCCCTGAGTTCGAAGTGAAACAAATCGGCGTATTTGGTGAAATGGCGAAACGTGGCTACATCTACAAAGGTTTGAAAACTGTGTACTGGTGTACGCATTGTGAAACTGCTTTGGCGGAAGCGGAAATTGAATATGCTGAGAAAAAATCTTTCTCCATCTATGTTAAATTTGCTTACGTAAACGGTGCTGACAGCACATTGCCAGCAGGTTTTGACACTAGCAAATTGTTTTCCGTCATCTGGACAACAACTCCTTGGACAATGCCTGCCAACCAAGCTATCTCTGTGAACCCAGAATTAGATTACTCTTGGGTGAAAATCGGCGATGAGGCATGGTTATTAGCGAATGGTTTAATCGAAACAGCTACCAAAGAAATGGGCGTAGAATCCTATGAAGTGTTAAACACATTCAAAGGTAGCGCATTAGAATTAGCGAACTTTAAACATCCATTCGCAGATCGTAACGCTCCTATCTTGTTGGGTTCTCACGTCACCTTAGAAGCTGGTACAGGTTGCGTACATACGGCTCCTGCTCATGGTGAAGATGACTTTAATGTAGTAAAAGCATACAAAGATGCAGGTAAAATCGACTTTGAAATTTTATCTTTAGTAGATGCTACTGGTCGTTATATTGCCAAAGTAGATGAACCTCGTTATGGTGATACAGAACAACCACTAGCAGGTGTTGAAATCCATGATGCAGAAGTACCAGTGATCAAAATTTTAGCTCATAATGGTGCATTGGTGCAAAAAGGTAATATCCGTCACCAATATGCTCATTGCTGGCGTTGTAAAAACCCTGTTATCTATCGTGCTACAGAACAATGGTTCTCCTCTGTGGATGGCTACCGTCAAGAAGCTTTGAAAGCCATCGATGAACAAGTACAATGGATTCCTAAATGGGGCCATGACCGTATTTATAATATGATCGCAGACCGTGGGGACTGGGTTATCTCTCGTCAACGTGCGTGGGGTGTGCCAATTCCTATCTACTATTGTGACCATTGTGGAGAGCACATCATCAATGATGATACTATCTCTTCCTTACAAGAATGGTTTGCCAAAGAAGGCTCTAATGCTTGGTGGGCTCATGAAGCGAAAGAATTATTGCCAGCAGGATTCACATGTCCATCTTGTGGACATGATTCTTTCCACAAAGAAACAGATATCATGGACGTATGGTTCGACAGCGGTAGCTCTTGGTCTGGCGTATTGGAACAAAATGAAATGGATGTGCCTTGCGCTATGTACTTAGAAGGTTCTGACCAACATCGCGGTTGGTTTAACTCTTCTTTGTTAACAGGTATCGCTACACGTGGTCATGCACCATACAACGCCGTATTGACTCACGGTTTCGTAGTGGACGGGGAAGGCCGTAAAATGTCTAAATCTGTAGGCAATACAGTGGCTCCTTCTGATATCATCGATGTACACGGTGCTGACGTAATGCGTTTGTGGGTATCCTCTGCAGATTACCAAGCAGACGTGCGTTTGTCCAAAGACATCGTAAAACAATTGGCAGAAGTATATCGTAAAATCCGTAACACATTCCGTTTCTTGTTGGGTAACTTAGATAACTTTAACCCTAACACTGATAAAGTAGCTTATAAAGAGTTAACAGAATTGGATCGTTGGGCGTTGCATCGTTTAGAAGAAGTTCGTCAAAAAGTAACAAATGCTTACGAAAACTATGAATTCCACATCTTGTATCACACAATCCATAATTTCTGTACTGTAGATTTATCTTCCTTCTACTTAGACGTGTTGAAAGATACAATGTATGCAGAGAAAGAAAACAACGTAGCTCGTCGTAGTGCACAAACTGCCATCTACGAAATCTTGACAACATTAGTTAAAATGGTGTCCCCAGTTCTTTCTTTCACAGCTGAAGAAGTATGGCAATACATGCCAAAAGAAGATGGTATGGAAGAAAGCGTGATGCTAGCAGATTGGCCACAAGGTCATGCAGAGCATGTGGATGCAGAATTGTCCGCTCGTTGGGCGACGATGTTAGATCTTCGTAGTGAAATGACAAGAGCTTTAGAAGGCGCTCGCCGTGATAAAGCCATCGGTCACTCCTTGGATGCATCCATCACTGTGTATGCAGATGGCGATGCGTACCAAGCATTGATTGGATTCGGTGCTTCCTTAGCTAGCTTGTTGATCGTGTCTGAAGCGCATGTAGTGGAAGGCCGTGACAAAGCACCAGACAACGCAGTAACAGTAGAAGACGGAGTATTATCCATCGTGGTAACTCCATCTGAGTTAGAAAAGTGCGAACGCTGCTGGATTCATCGCGACACAGTTGGTCAAGATGGGGATCATCCAACATTATGTGCTCGTTGCGCTGACGTAGTCAAAGGATAATGATAATAGCATAAGTAGTCAAAGGTTTAAGTACTATCAATTAGGTAAGGCAAGGGAATGTATCATTTCCTTGCCTACTTTCTAACAAAGGAGATGCCCTATGAACGTATTGATTGTGATAGATATGCAACATGATTTTATTGATGGAACATTAGGTTCGCCGCAGGCGCAGGCTATTGTACCGGAGGTACGTGAAAAAATCCGCAATTTTACTGGTCCTATGGTGTTCACTCGTGATACACACGATAGTAGTTACCTTGAAAGCCAAGAGGGTAAACATTTGCCAGTGGAACATTGTGCCCGTGGCACTAAAGGTTGGGAGATTGCTGATGATCTATTGGAAGTGGCTCGTGAACGAGGTCAACGGGTGGATGTACTAGATAAACCTAACTTTGGGTCCTTAGATTTGTTGGCTCATCTTAAAGGAATGCACGAAGAGGAACCTATCGAATCTTTAACCTTGATTGGTTTATGTACGGATATTTGCGTGGTTTCCAATGCTTTGATTCTAAAAGCAGGATTGCCAGAAATTCCACTTCATGTGGATCCGAAATGTTGTGCAGGGGTGACACAAGAATCCCATGAAGCGGCACTATTGACTATGAAGATGTGTCAGTGTATTGTGGAAGAGTGACATGTGGGGAGCCTCGTAGTATACTAAGGCTAGGAGGCTTGCTTATGTACTTTTATATTAATGATACCTGTGTTTGTTGTGCAGGGTGTGCTATGGATTGCCCTGCAGAGGCTATTACACGCAAAGGTGATCGCTATGTCATCCATCAGGATATGTGCATTCACTGTGGTGACTGTTATGCTATATGCCCAGTAGGTGCCGTGCAGATGGTAAAGAAAAAGGACTTGGATACGAACGAATAAAATGTTTGTGTATCAAGTCTTTTTTTGTCGTTAATGATATGGAGTATTACATGGTATTCGTACTATGGAGAACTTTTAGTATAATAGCTATTGACAAATAGATATAAGAAGATTATAATATTTAATTGCAAAAAAGTAACTATAACATTGAATTGATGAAGGAATATATCCAAGGTTGTGCTGAAATGAGGAAAGCAAGGTTCACAAGAAAAAATTACGAGCCTTGCTTATTTTGTCATTGGTCAGCAGGAAAACTGAGACCTGGAATCGTCTGCAGTCATACCGTTATAGAATATGTAAGCCAATTTTTATGAGGGGTGAAAAGAACATGTTCAAACCTGAGCAAGTGGGTAAGCGTACTCGATATACCTACGCTAAGATCAACGAAGTTCTCGAAATGCCACATTTGTTAGACGTGCAACGCAAGTCCTATGAGTGGTTTTTAGAGAGCGGTTTACAAGATATTTTTAACGATATTTCTCCGATTAAAGACAATTCAGGAAAGTTAGCTCTTTCCTTTGAAGGTTTCAGCCTTGGAGAACCAAAATATGACATTAACGAATGCAAAAATCGTGATGCTACGTATGCAGCACCATTGCGCGTCAATGTTCGTCTCGTTAACAATGATCCAGAAAATCCAGATATTAAAGAACAAGAAGTATTCATGGGCGACTTCCCATTGATGACAGATACAGGAACTTTCATCATCAATGGTGCGGAACGTGTTATCGTATCCCAATTAGTTCGTTCCCCAGGTGTGTACTACGGTGGCAGTATCGATACCATGGGTAACCGTTTGTATGATTCCACAGTAATTCCGAACCGTGGTGCTTGGATCGAGTTAGAAAAAGATGCGAACGACATTGTGTCCGTACGTATCGACCGTAACCGTAAATTACCAGCTACAGTATTAGTACGTGCATTAGGTTGGGAAACTAACGAATCCATCTTGGAATTATTCTGGAATGGACAAGTGGACGAAAATGGTCATCCTGAATACGATGAACGTTTACTTCGTACATTAGAAAAAGATAGCACTCAATCCTCTGATGAAGCATTAGTAGAAATCTACAAAAAACTTCGTCCAGGCGAACCACCAACTGTGGAAAGTGCTCGTAACTTATTCGATAACTTATTCTTTGACCCTCGTCGCTATGATTTAGCTCGTGTAGGTCGTTATAAATTAAATAAAAAATTAGGCTGGCGTCAACGCATGTTCGGTCAAACTTTGGCAGAACCAATCGTAGACGAAAATGGCGAAATCATCGTAGAAGCGAATACCTATGTGAACGAAGAAGTTCTTGATGTAGTGGCTAATAGCGGTGTGTACAGTGGCGATGTAGTACCTGAGTTCTTCGTAGTAAATACAGAAGGTACTGTGGTAAAAGTCATCTGTAACAACAGCAATTTGCCATTCAGCCATCGTACAGTAACTCGTGAAGACATGATTGCTAACGTAAGTTACATGATGAACTTGATCGAAAACATTGGTCAAACTGATGATATCGACCATTTGGGTAACCGTCGTCTTCGTTGCGTAGGCGAATTGTTACAAAACCAATTCCGTATCGGTTTAACTCGTATGGAACGTGTGGTAAAAGAACGTATGACAATCCAAGATGTATCCGTTATTACACCACAAGCATTATTGAATATCCGTCCAGTTGTGGCAGCGATCAAAGAATTCTTTGGTTCTTCCCAGTTGTCTCAGTTCATGGACCAAACTAACCCATTGGGCGAATTAACACATAAACGTCGTCTATCCGCGTTAGGACCTGGTGGTTTATCTCGTGAGCGTGCAGGCTTCGAAGTTCGTGACGTGCATCATTCCCATTATGGTCGTATGTGTCCAATCGAAACTCCAGAGGGTCCAAACATCGGTTTGATTAACTCCTTGTCTAACTATGCGAAAGTGAATGAATTTGGTTTCATCGAAGCACCATACCGTAAAATTGAAAAAGTATATGGTACAGGCGAAGATGCTAACAAAGTATTGAAAGTTCGTGTTACAGACCAAGTTGTATATATGACAGCAGATGAAGAAGAAGGCATGACAATTGCCCAAGCGAACTCTCGTATTGATGAAGAAGGTTACTTCGTATCTGAGAACATTGCATGTCGTCGTGGTCATGATGTATTAGAGGTATCTCCAGATAAAGTAGACTACATGGACGTAAGCCCAAAAGAAGTAGTATCTATCGGTACTGCTATGATTCCATTCTTAGAAAATGACGATGCGAACCGTGCCTTGATGGGTGCGAACATGCAGCGTCAAGCGGTGCCTCTACTTCGTGCACAAGCACCTTTAGTAGGTACAGGTATGGAATACAAAGCGGCAACAGACTCCGGCGTTTGCGTATTAGCAAAAGAAGCTGGTATTGTTACACGTTGTTGGGGTAATGAAGTTCATGTACAACGTGATAATGGTCGTGTAGACGTATATAAAATGAACAAATTCATGCGTTCTAACCAATCTACATGCTTTAACCAAAAACCAATCGTATACCGTGGTCAATCCGTGGTGAAAGGTCAAGTATTGGCAGATGGTCCAGCTACAGATGGGGGCGAATTAGCATTAGGCTTCAATGTATTGGTAGCGTTCATGCCTTGGGAAGGTTATAACTACGAGGATGCGATCTTATTAAGTGAAGAACTTTGTAAAGAAGATATCTACACATCCATCCATATCGAAGAGTACGAATGTGATGCTCGTGATACGAAATTAGGTGCCGAAGAAATCACTCGTGAATTGCCAAATACTGGTGATGATAACCTTAAAAACTTGGATGAAAATGGTATTATCTGCATCGGTGCAGAAGTTAAACCTGGTGACATCTTAGTTGGTAAAGTAACTCCTAAAGGGGAAACTGAATTAACTCCAGAAGAACGCTTATTACGCGCTATTTTTGGCGACAAAGAACGTGAAGTTCGCGATACTTCCTTGCGTGTACCACATGGTGAAGCAGGTAAGATTGTGGACGTTAAAATCTTCACGCGTGAAAACGGTGATGAATTACAACCAGGTGTTAATAAAGTAGTTCGTGTATATATTGCGCAAAAACGTAAAATCCACGAAGGCGATAAAATGGCGGGTCGTCATGGTAACAAAGGTGTCGTTTCTCGCGTTATGCGTCAAGAAGATATGCCATTCTTACCAGATGGTACACCAGTACAAATCGTATTGAACCCATTAGGCGTACCGTCTCGTATGAACATCGGACAGGTATTGGAAACGCATTTAGGTTGGGCAGTACAAGGATTAGGTATGCAAATTAAGGCAACTGATCTAAAAATCAAAGAAGTACTGAAAGAAGCTAAATTAAACGGTACATATTGGGATGAAATTGATGGCATCAAAGATATCTATGCAGAAATTGAAAGTTTAGAACAAGCCATTGCAGATCCTATGATTGCTAACTACCTTGAAACAGATAAACAAATTGATAGTCAAAAAGTAGTAGCCTTAGATAAAATTTTACATCGAGCTCAAGAAAAATTTGAAGATCTTGGTGGAGAAAAACGCTATAACTTCTTATTGGCTGAAGAAAAACGTATCTATGAATTAGGCATTGAAACATTTGATGATGTAGAAGCCGAACGTCCAGAAATGGAGCCAGCCTTAGAAGAGGAATTGCGTGCAATTCGTCGTGTAGTATATGTGATTGAAACGATTCAGCAAGTTCGTGAAAAACGTAGTCATTTACGTACTGAATTGGAAAAATTTGGTTATGACTATGATATGTATGGTATGCCAAAACCTGACGTGGCTGGTATTCATATTGCGACACCAGTATTTGATGGTGCTCATGAAAGTGATGTGTTCGATACACTTAGCATAGCTGGTCGTGATGATGATGGTAAAACTGTATTATACGATGGCCGTACAGGCGAGAAAATGGATAACAAAGTTACCGTTGGTTACGTATACATGTTAAAACTTCACCATCTAGTAGATGATAAAATCCATGCTCGTTCTACTGGTCCGTACTCTCTTGTTACACAACAACCATTGGGTGGTAAAGCTCAATTCGGTGGACAACGTTTCGGTGAGATGGAAGTGTGGGCTCTTGAAGCGTATGGCGCAGCGTATACACTACAAGAGTTGTTAACTGTGAAATCTGACGATGTTGTGGGCCGTGTAAAAGCTTACGAAAAAATCGTAAAAGGTGAAAATATTCCTGAACCTGGTGTACCTAAATCTTTCAAAGTATTGTTGAAAGAATTGCAAAGTATTGGCCTTGACGTAAAAATCTTGAATGAAGATCAAGAAGAAGTTCTTATCAAGGAATTAGATGATGAGGATGTACCACGTCATGATGATATTCGTGAAGTGATGGAAGAAGGTACTACAGAAGCGACTACAGAAGGAGAAGCTTCCACAGTAGAAGGAACACCTGACGGATACATTGTAGAAGAAGAGCCTGTAACAGCAGGTGAAGAAGATGATATTATCAGCCAAATCAGTGGCTATGTAGAATCTTCTGATAATGAGTAAGTACCACTATCTCGTAAAGGAGGGAGCATACAGTGCTAGACGTAAATGAATTTGATTCCATGCGAATCGGTTTAGCTTCACCACAACAAATTTTGGAGTGGTCTCATGGAGAAGTTAAAAAACCTGAAACAATTAACTACCGCACCTTAAAACCAGAGCGAGATGGTTTATTCTGTGAGCGCATTTTCGGACCAACAAAGGACTGGGAATGTCATTGTGGAAAATATAAACGCATCCGTTATAAAGGTGTTGTCTGTGATAAATGTGGTGTAGAAGTTACTCGTGCTAAAGTGCGTCGTGAACGTATGGGCCATATTGAATTGGCTACACCAGTGTCTCATATTTGGTATTTCAAGGGTATCCCATCTCGCATGGGATTGATCCTTGACATATCCCCTCGTTCCTTGGAACGTGTATTATACTTTGCTGCGTATATCGTAGTGGATCCAGGTCAATCTCCATTGTCTAAACAACAATTGTTATTTGAAACTGAATTCCGTGAATACGAAGCCATGTTCAATGATGCTGACTATAAAATCGGTGGTAAAAGTGTCATCATTGAAACCATTGCACAACGTCGTGAACGTTTGCAATTAATCAATTCTGCAAAACACAAAGAAGAAGTGAATGCAGAGCTTGCGGCGAATACAGAAATTCCAGAAGAAGAAAAAGAATACGAAGTATTAACTCGTGAAGAAAAATTAGAGCTTGGTGCCTTAGAAGAGAATACATTCGTGTGTATCGATATGGGTGCAGAAGCGATTAAAGAATTACTTTGCGAATTAGACTTAGAAGCATTGAATGATGAGTTGCGCAGTGAATTAGAAACTGCTACAGGTCAACGTAAAGTTCGTGCCGTTCGCCGTTTAGAAGTAGTAGAAGCATTCCGTCAATCTGGCAATCGCCCAGAATGGATGATTATGGATGTAGTGCCAGTTATCCCACCTGAATTGCGCCCAATGGTGCAATTAGATGGTGGTCGTTTCGCTACCTCTGACTTGAATGATTTGTATCGTCGTGTTATCAATCGTAATAACCGTTTAAAACGTTTACTGGATTTAGGCGCTCCTGATATTATCGTGCGCAACGAAAAACGTATGCTACAAGAAGCTGTGGATGCGTTGATTGACAATGGTCGTCGTGGCCGTCCTGTGACTGGTCCTGGCAACCGTCCATTGAAATCCTTATCCGATATGTTAAAAGGTAAGCAAGGTCGCTTCCGTCAAAACTTGTTGGGTAAACGTGTTGACTATTCCGGCCGTTCCGTTATCGTAGTTGGTCCAGAATTGAAAATGCATCAATGTGGTCTTCCAAAAGAGATGGCATTGGAATTATTCAAGCCATTCGTTATGAAACGATTGGTAGAACGTGGACAAGCTAGCAATATTAAAGCCGCAAAACGTCAAGTAGAGCGTATCGGTGCTGGTGTTTGGGAAGCTTTAGAAGAAGTTATTAAAGAACATCCAGTATTACTAAACCGTGCCCCTACATTGCATAGATTAGGTATCCAAGCCTTCGAACCAATCCTTTGGGAAGGCCGTGCTATCAAATTGCATCCATTAGTATGTACAGCCTTCAACGCCGACTTTGACGGTGACCAAATGGCGTGTCACTTACCATTGTCCGTAGAAGCACAATCGGAAGCACGTACCTTGATGCTTTCATCCCATAACATCTTATCTACTAAAGATGGTAAACCAGTAGCAGTTCCATCTCAGGATATGATCTTGGGTACTTACTACCTAACAGTAGTTCGTAAAGGTACAGAAGATAAGGCAAAACGCTTTGCAAATTATGATGAAGTGATGTTGGCATATGATTCTGGTGCCATCGGCTTACAAGACGTTATCTACATTCGTATCGAAGGATATGGTCTAGTTAAAACGACAGCAGGTCGTTTGATATTTAACGAAGCTTTATATCCAGAAATCCGTCAATTTGTGAAAGAAGAAGACGGCACATGGTCCTTGGGTAAAGTCATGGATAAGAAAATGGTTGGTAAATTAGTCGACCAATGTTTCCAGGCGTTCGGCAATGAAAAAACTGCAGAACTATTGGACCGCATTAAATCCTTGGGCTACTCTTTCGCTCGCCGTGCTGGTATGACAATTGCTATTGCGGATATCAAAGTACCAGAAGTAAAAGCTGGTATTGTAGAAGAAGCAGATACAGAAGTTAATAAAGTATCCCGTCTATATCGTCGTGGTTTAATTACAGAAGAAGAACGTTACCGTAAAACGATCGAACTTTGGAATGAAGCTATCGACAATGTAACAGAAGCCATGATGGATAATATGGCGGCTGACCAAGATGGTTTCAACCCAGTATATATGATGGCGATTTCCGGAGCCCGTGGTAACAAACAACAGATTCGTCAGTTGGCAGGTATGCGTGGTTTGATGGCGGACCCATCTGGTCGTATCATCGACTTGCCTATTAAAGCAAACTTTAAAGAAGGTTTGACTGTATTGGATTACTTTACGTCCTCTCACGGTGCTCGTAAAGGTTTGGCCGATACAGCCCTTCGTACAGCTGACTCCGGTTACTTAACACGTCGTCTTGTTGACGTATCTCAAGATGTAATCGTTCGTGAGGAAGATTGCGATGTGGTAGGTATCGACTTAGCTCGTGAAAGAGCTCGCTTAGCGCGTAATACAAAAGATGCATTAACATACTTAAAAGATGATTTAATCGGTCGTGTGTTAGATCGCGATGTAGTAGACCCTATGACTGGGGAAGTGATTGCTGACGCTGAAAGCATCGTAACAGAAGCAACTATTGAAGCATTAGCAGAATCTCAAGTGAAATCTATCGCATTACGTGGTGCACAATTGGGTAGCGATAGCGACATCAACCATACTAACATTGTTCAAACCATTGCGTTAGGTGAAGTGGACGATACCATTCGTACGACATTACGCAATACAATGATTGAAAATATGTTGGGTAAAGATACTGTGTATCCTGTTATTGATAGTGAAGGTGTAGAAATCTTCCCTGCCCATACAGCATTAACAGAAGAAGCTATCGAAGCTATCTTGAACTCTGATGTAAAAGAAGTTCAAGTACGCAACAATGAAATTCATGGCATTGAAGTAGAAGCTATCGTGGAAGGTACTGGCGTTATCGAACCATTGAAAGATCGTATCGTGGGCCGTACAGCAGCAGAAGAATTAATCAATAAAGAAACTGGTGAAGTCATCGTTCCATTGAATGGTGAAATTACTGATGAATTAGCTGATGAAGTAGTAAAACATTACGACACAGTGAAAATCCGTTCTGTATTGACTTGTCGTTCTCCATATGGCGTATGTATGAAATGTTATGGCCGTGACTTAGGTACTGGTGGACAAGTACAAGTTGGTGAAGCAGTAGGTATCATTGCGGCACAATCCATCGGTGAACCAGGTACACAGTTAACAATGCGTACATTCCATACAGGCGGTGTTGCCGGCGATGATATCACACAAGGTTTACCTCGTGTCGAAGAATTGTTTGAAGCACGTCGTCCAAAACGTAATGCTATCATTGCAGAAGTAGAAGGTACTGTACGTGTCGTTCCTAACGATAATAAAAAAGGTACCAATACCATCTTCATTACTACAGCTGAGGGTGAAGAGTTTGATTACTTAATCCCTTATGGATCTCGCATCATTGTGAAAGATGGTGACGTAGTATCTTTAGGCGCACGTTTAACAGAAGGTTCCATTAACCCTCATGATATTATGCGTGTAATGGGTACAGAAGCAACGCAACGTTACCTAGTATATGAAGTACAAAAAGTATACAAATCTCAAGGTGTAGAAATTAACGATAAACACATCGAGGTTATCGTTCGTCAAATGTTACATAAAGTGAAAATTGAAGATGCTGGCGATGCAGATGTATTACCAGGAGATTCTATCGATGTAAATACATTTGAAGATGAAAACCGTCGGTTACGCTTAAATGGTAAAAAAGAAGCTACTGGTGTTCGTACACTATTGGGTATTACCAAAGCAGCCTTGGCAACCGACAGCTTCTTGTCAGCAGCTTCCTTCCAAGAAACAACACGTGTTCTTACAGAAGCAGCGATCAAAGGTAAAATTGATCCATTACTTGGCTTAAAAGAAAATGTTATCATTGGTAAATTAATACCAGCTGGTACAGGCATGAGCCGCTATCGTAAAATTAAGGTAGTAAAACATACGCCTGAATTAGAAGATCTAGTAGTGGATACAGAAGTAGTCAGTGCAGATGTAGCAAGTGAAACTACAGATGTAGAGACAGCAGAATAATATAAGACAATCAGACGAGCATAGATAGCTAGTTAACATTGTTGGAAGGAATAGCGGATAACAACCTGCAGGAAGTTATCCGCTTATTTCTTTATGTCATATAAAAAAATAATTTTATTATATCAATTTTGCATAGATAAAATACAAAAAAGAAAATACAATGCATATACATACAAATAAAGCACGATAACTGTATAAAACCAACTCAAAATATACAGAAAAACATATTTTTGAACCGCACGGAAGCATGTACATATAAAATGCTTTATTCTAGCGATTTGTAAGGGATAAAATCGTTTGACAGGGCATATAAACAATGGTAAACTAGTAAAGTGCTTAAGGAGCAGTGCGCCCTAAAGCAAGTAACGAATAAGAAGGAGACGCATATGACAATCGATATGCTTTCAAATGCAAATCTCATAATAGGAGCGAAACAAACCCGCAAAGCCGTGGGACGCGATGAAGTAGAGTGTGTATTTGTAGGTCTTGATAGCGATGACCGAATTATCTTGCCGATTCTGGAAATTTGTTTAGAGCACAATGTGCCTGTAGATCGAAATCATACGATGGAAGAACTTGGGCAAGCTGCTCATATTAAAGTAGGAGCTGCCGCAATCGGCGTGCTTCGCTAGTTTTGGTAATATCCGAACGATATATTATCGAGCGGATCAATTATAAATCTAATTGTTTGGAAAGGAGGTGCCCACATGCCAACTATTAACCAGTTAGTACGTAAAGGCCGTAAAACTTTAGTGCGTAAATCTGACTCTCCAGCTTTGAAAGAGTGTCCACAAAAACGTGGTGTTTGTACTCGTGTATACACAGCTACGCCTAAAAAACCGAACTCCGCGCTTCGTAAAGTTGCCCGTGTTCGTTTGACAAACGGTATTGAAGTAACTGCATACATCCCAGGCATTGGTCACAATTTACAAGAACACAGCGTTGTACTTATCAGAGGCGGTCGTGTTAAGGACCTTCCTGGTGTGCGTTATCACATCGTTCGTGGTGCATTGGATACAGCTGGCGTACAAAATCGTATGCAAAGCCGCTCCAAATATGGCGCGAAACGTGCTAAAAAATAATTTAGCATAAGATTAGAGAACACACATCGTTAAAGGAGGAATTGACATGCCAAGAAAAGGCCCTGTTGTGAAACGCGATGTACTACCAGATCCGGTGTACAATAGCAAATTAGTAACACGTTTCATTAACAAAGTAATGTACGATGGCAAAAAAGGCATTGCTGAATCCATCGTATATGATGCATTTGAAATTATTCGTTCCAAAATGGGTCAAGACCCTATGGAAGTTTTTGATCAGGCTTTAAAAAATGTAATGCCTGTATTAGAAGTACGTGCTCGCCGTATCGGTGGTGCTAACTACCAAGTGCCGGTTGAAGTTCGTGCTGATCGCCGTTTATCTCTAGGTATTCGCTGGATGGTAAACTATGCTCGTCTTCGTGGTGAACGCACTATGAAAGAACGTTTAGCAGGCGAATTAATGGACGCGTTCAATAATACTGGCGCAGCTATTAAGAAAAAAGAAGATACTCATAAAATGGCAGAGGCTAATAAAGCATTTGCTCATTACAAATGGTAATTAGTTAAGGAGAAATATAGTGGCAAGAGAAGTTTCTTTAGAGAAAACTCGTAATATCGGTATCATGGCTCACATCGATGCTGGTAAAACAACCACAACGGAACGTATCCTTTACTATACTGGTCGAGTTCACAAAATCGGTGAAGTACATGAAGGTGCTGCTACGATGGACTGGATGGAGCAGGAGCAAGAACGTGGTATCACTATCACGTCCGCTGCGACTACTACTCAATGGAAAGGTCATCGCATCAACATTATCGATACTCCTGGTCACGTAGACTTTACAGTAGAAGTAGAACGTTCCCTTCGTGTATTAGACGGTTCCGTAGCTGTATTCAGTGCGAAAGGTGGCGTAGAGCCTCAATCTGAAACAGTATGGCGTCAAGCGGATAAATACGGCGTACCTCGTATCGCTTATGTAAATAAAATGGATACAGTAGGTGCTGACTTCTTCCGCGTAGTTGATATGATGAAAGCTCGGTTAGGTGCTAATAGCGTAGCTATCCAAGTGCCTATCGGTGCAGAAGACACTTTCAAAGGTATCATTGACTTGGTAACTATGAAAGCTGAAATCTACATCAGTGATGACGGAAAAGAATACGAAATCACTGAAATTCCAGAAGAATATGCTGATGTTGCAGCAGAGCGTCGTGAAATGTTAGTGGATGCAGTTGCTGAAACTGATGACGAATTGATGGAAAAATATTTGGAAGGTGAAGAAATTTCTGAAGAACAAATTAAAGCAGCTCTTCGTAAAGCTGTGTGTGAAAACACATTGTTCCCAGTTCTTTGCGGTTCTTCCTACAAAAACAAAGGTGTACAAATGTTGTTAGATGCTGTAGTTGACTACATGCCAGCTCCAACAGATGTACCAGCGATTAAAGGTATCGACCCTAACACTGGTGAAGAGACAACTCGTCCTTCCACTGATGACGGTCCTTTCGCTGCATTAGCCTTCAAAATTATGGCTGACCCTTATGTTGGTAAATTAGCGTTCTTCCGTGTGTACTCCGGTACATTAGAGTCTGGTTCTTATGTATTCAACTCTACAAAAGGTAAAAAAGAACGTATCGGCCGTATCTTGCAAATGCATGCTAACAGCCGTCAAGAAATCGACCGCGTATACGCTGGTGACATCGCTGCAGCAGTAGGTCTTAAAGATACTACTACTGGCGATACACTTTGCGATGACAAAGCGCAAGTTATTCTTGAATCCATGGAATTCCCAGAACCAGTTATCTCTGTTGCTGTGGAACCAAAAACTAAAGCGGACCAAGAAAAAATGGGTATGGCATTAGCTCGTTTGGCTGAAGAAGATCCAACTTTCAAAGTTCGTACTGATGAAGAAACTGGTCAAACAATCATTTCCGGTATGGGTGAGCTTCACCTTGACATCATCGTTGACCGTATGAACCGTGAGTTCAAAGTTGACTGTAATGTAGGTAAACCTCAAGTAGCATACCGCGAAACAATTCGTAAAGCAGTTAAATCTGAAGGTAAATTCGTTCGCCAATCTGGTGGTAAAGGTCAATACGGCCATTGCTGGTTGGAAATCATTCCTCAAGAGCCAGGTGCTGGTTTCGAATTTGAAAATAAAGTTGTTGGTGGTTCTATTCCTCGTGAATACATTGGACCAGTTGAGAACGGTGTTAAAGAGGCTATGGAATCCGGTGTTATCGCTGGTTATCCAATGGTTGACATCAAAGTTATCGTATTTGACGGTTCTTACCATGATGTTGACTCCTCTGAAATGGCCTTCAAAATTGCAGGTTCTATGGGCTTCAAAGAGGGTGCTCGTAAAGCTGACCCAGCATTACTTGAACCATACATGGCTGTTGAAGTAGAAGTTCCTGAAGAATACATGGGCGACGTAATCGGTGATTTGAACTCCCGTCGTGGCCGTATGGATGGAATGGAAGCTCGCAACGGCTCCCAACATATCAAAGCATATGTTCCATTGAGCGAAATGTTCGGATATGCTACTGACCTTCGTTCCAAAACACAAGGTCGCGGTAACTACTCCATGACATTCGATCATTATGAAGAAGTGCCTAAGAAAATTGCTGAAGAAATTCAAGCTAAGAAAAATGGCTAATCAAAAGTGTATCTAGTGGGGCGTACAGCCCCACAGGATTACTATATATAAAGTTTTAATTATCCGGGAGGACAATTCAAAATGGCAAAAGCAAAATTTGAACGTAATAAGCCACACGTTAACATTGGTACTATCGGTCACGTTGACCATGGTAAAACTACTTTAACAGCAGCAATCACTAAAGTTCT
>NZ_RQVH01000019.1:0-32217 GCF_003992185.1 Veillonella sp. CNR 79/14
ATATTGGACAGTAGTTTTTAATGTAAATATATAGCGTCAGTACATAATGTTACTATATATGATTAAAAGTGCTGATATATAAAGCATTATGAGTATTTTATATGACTTTTATAGTGGGAAATAATTGACGAATAGTGAAAAAATATATATTATAAATACAAATTAGGATGATAATCAATAGCAAAATATCAACTTTTGTTATACTTTGTAAAGAACGCCCATATTTTTGCGAAATGAAATAGTAAGAGAAAGGAGGAGCCCTAGGCCGGGCGAATATGAAAGATGGTCTATAAGAACGTATAGAATTAATAGAAACACCAGTAAGGGGGATACCTATGAATGAATACGATTATACATTAGACAAAACAGGTTTTTATAAGATCCTTTTTAGTACGTCGTTGACAGTAGCCAAAGAACAACTGCAAACGGCTTTAACACCGAAAAAGTTAGCAGGTGCGGTGGAGTATATGTGCATGCTTTGTACCTGTATGAATATGGCCATCAATCAAAATCAATTGGAGAGTGCTAAGTTTAATGATGGAATTGTAGAAGAGTATGTCAGTTTGGTGGATGTAATTATTCGCAATGAAGGAAGTATTAATTATGTGCAGGCTGTAAAGATCGATGAGTTATATATGAAGTCTGCTGATTTAGTTCGTTCTTTATTAGAAGGAGTAGCCTTGACAGAACAACTACGGGAGCTACAACGATCCTATCGGTATTGGAATATGAAACAAAGGATGCAAAGTACGTATAAAACTTTGCTGCATTAGTCATAATAAGTATAGAATGCTAGGAAGTCTTCGTTGCAGGAGACTTCCTAGTATTTGTTTTGTGAGTGTTCCATGAAGATGTTTTAAAAAGCGCAGTTCTTTTTGACTATTAAGTGCTAGTAGGCTATAATAATCTAGATACATAGTATTTAATTGAAATACTTTCCATATTTAAGGAGTTGAGATATTTGTTAGGTTTTATACAAAAGCTATTGGGCAATAAAAATGCAAAAGAAATTAAACGGATTCGGTCCATTGTTGAAGAAATTAATGGACTGGAACCGTCTTTGTTATCCTTGAGCGATACTTCTTTGCGAGCTAAAACAGAAGAATTCAAAGAAAGGTTGGCTAAAGGTGAAACATTAGATGATATTTTGCCAGAAGCATTTGCTGTAGTTCGTGAAGCATCTAAACGTGTATTGGGCATGCGTCATTTCGATGTGCAAATGATTGGTGGTATTGTATTACATCGTGGTAATATTGCAGAAATGCGTACAGGTGAAGGTAAAACTTTGGTAGCTACCTTACCAGTATATTTAAACGCTCTATCTGCTAAAGGTGTTCACGTAGTAACCGTTAATGATTATTTGGCTAAGCGTGACAGTGAGTGGATGGGACGTTTATATAATTTCCTAGGTTTATCTACTGGCTTAATCGTAGCTGGTTTAGATTACGATCAACGGAAACAATCCTATGGAGCAGATATCACGTATGGTACAAACAATGAGTTTGGTTTTGACTATTTACGTGACAACATGGTTATCCATGCAGATCAAATGGTACAACGCCCATTGAACTATGCTATTGTCGATGAAGTGGACTCTATCTTAATTGATGAAGCTCGTACGCCACTCATTATTTCTGGTCCAGGGGAACGCTCTACAGAACGCTATTATGAATTAGCGAAAATAGTGCCACACTTGGTGAAAGATGAAGATTACACTATTGATGAAAAACAAAAAACGATTGCCCCTACAGATGAAGGGATTGCAAAAGTTGAAAAAATGTTACACATCGAAAACTTATATGATTCCTCTAACTTAGAGTTGAATCACTTGTTGAGTGCCTCCCTTCGTGCTTATGCTATGATGGAACGGGATAAAGATTATGTCGTAAAAGACGGCGAGGTTGTTATTGTTGATGAATTTACTGGTCGTTTGATGTTCGGTCGTCGCTATTCTGATGGCTTACACCAAGCCATTGAGGCAAAAGAAGGCTTACGTGTAGAACGTGAAAGTCAAACCTTAGCATCTATTACTTTCCAGAACTATTTCCGTATGTATGAAAAATTGTCTGGTATGACTGGTACAGCGAAAACAGAAGAACAAGAATTTAATAACATTTACGGTTTGGAAGTTTACGAAATTCCGCCGAATAAAGTGTTGGAGCGTATTGATATGCCTGATTTAATCTTTAAAACAAAAGAGGCTAAATATCGTGCTGTAGTTCGTGATGTAGTGGAACGTCATAAAACAGGTCAACCAATCTTGGTAGGTACTACTTCCATTACGCAATCTGAAATGCTTAGTGATATGTTGACGAAAGCTGGCGTACCACATAATGTATTGAATGCGAAACATCATGAAAAAGAAGCGGAAATTGTTGCTAATGCAGGTCAGTATGGTATGGTAACAATTGCTACCAATATGGCGGGTCGTGGTACAGATATTTCCTTAGGAGAAGGAGTAGCTGAACTAGGTGGCTTACATATTTTGGGCACTGAGCGACATGAAAGTCGTCGTATCGACAATCAGTTGCGCGGTCGTTCTGGCCGTCAAGGGGACAATGGTTCCTCTCAATTCTTCTTATCTTTGGAAGATGATTTAATGCGTATTTTTGGCGCAGATAATATTGCTGGTATGATGGATAAATTAGGTATGGAAGAAGATGAGCCAATTGAGCATTCTTTGATTACTAAATCCATCGAACGAGCACAGAAAAAAGTAGAAAATCATAACTTTAATATTCGTAAGTATATCTTGGAATATGATGATGTTATGAATCAACAACGGGAAGTATTATACGGACAACGTCGTTTGATCTTAAATAACCAATCCTTGCGTGAAACGATTTTACATATGGTAGATAACTTAATTATCAACTCTATGAATCAATATGCAGATGAAAAATTATATCCAGAAGAATGGAACTATGAAGGTTTATTAAAGCATTTAGAGATCTATTTCTTGGAACCAGGTATGTTGACAGTGGAACAAATGGAAGAGTATGGTCGTGCAGAATTACAGGACCACTTAATTGACATTGCCCACAAAGAATATGAAAAACGTGAATCCTTATTTGGAGAAACAAATATGCGTGAGCTTGAGAAAGCAATCATGCTAAAAGTTGTGGATAGCAAATGGATGGAACATTTGGATGCTATGGATATGTTAAAAGAAGGGATTGGCCTACGCGCTTATGGACAAAAAAATCCATTAGTAGAATATAAATTTGAGGCTTATGACATGTTCGAAAATATGAAACAAGCTATTACGGATGAAACAATTATGTATTTATACCGTATCCAAATTAATGTGGACACAATAGCAGAAGAAGAACCGGTTGATCATCTAGCTGATGCTAAGACCCACCATGAAGACGTGTTGGAACCACAAAACGTAGACTAGACTTTCATGGCCACGCAGCGAGGTGACACATCTCCTGTGCGGCCATTTGTTTTATAGAATGAAAGAAAGAGGTGAATAAATTGTTAGAAGACTTAAAAGGTCCTATTGACAATTTAGAGGAGCGTATTTTTGGAATGAGGGATTCACTTTAACATCGCTCAAAAAGAAGAACGCATATTAACATTAGATATAAAAATGAGTGATCCTGATTTTTGGAATGATCCAGATTCAGCTCGTGATATTTCCCAAGAAGCTACGCAATTAAAAGATGCTGTAGAGGGATATAAAAAGCTCGTTACAGACATTGAAGAAGCAAAGCTCATGTTAGAAATGGCCATTGATGAAGAAGATGTATCTATGGAAGGTGAGCTGACTACTATGGTAGAGCAGTTGACCCATGAAGTAGAACATCGTGAAGTATTGCTTTTATTAAGTGGTGAATACGATAAGAACAATGCCATCCTTACATTCCATGCTGGTGCCGGTGGTACGGAGGCACAAGATTGGTGCTCCATGTTGATTCGTATGTACTTGCGTTGGGCAGAAAAACAAGGGTATAGTATTTCTCTTATGGATGAACAAGTAGGTGATGAAGCGGGCATTAAAAGTGCCACATTCCTCATCAAAGGGGAAAACGCTTTTGGGTATATGAAATCTGAAAAAGGGGTCCATCGTTTAGTTCGTATTTCTCCTTTTGATTCTGCCGCACGTCGCCACACATCATTCTGTGCTGTCGATGTGATGCCTGAAATTGATGAGACTGTAGAAATTAATTTGGATATGAAAGATGTACAGGTAGATACATACCGTGCTAGCGGTGCAGGTGGACAGCACATCAACAAAACAGACTCTGCAGTACGTATGACACATACTCCGACAGGGATTGTCGTACAGTGTCAAAGTGAACGCTCACAAATTCAAAATAGAGAGCAATGTTTAAAATTATTGCGAGCTAAATTATTTGAATTAGAGTTAGAAAAACAAGCTGAATTAAAAGAACAATTAGGCGGTACGTATCAAGCTATTGAATGGGGAAGTCAAATTCGTTCGTATGTGTTCCATCCTTATAATATGGTAAAAGATCATCGTACCAGTGTGGAAACTGGTAATGTACAGGCAGTTATGGATGGTAACCTAGATCAATTTATGGAAGGTTTCTTGAAGAAAGAAGCAAATTTATCAATATAATGGAGTGACCGTGAGAAATTTCTTTTTAAAAACAATAGTGTTTATCTTAGTAGTAGTCGGTATTATCCTAGGGCTTTCTTCCTTAGTATTACCATCTTTCGTAAGTAGTCAGGTGGAATCTAGATTGCAAGGGGCTTTACATCCAGAAGCGCAATCTATGCGCATTGAATCATCGCCAGGAATTAAGTTAACCTTAGGAGACATTGATTCATTTCGCGGCTATTTGGATGGTGTTATGCTAGGTAAATTGAAAGTCCAACGACTAGCTTTTGATTTACGACAAATTAAAGTGGAGCCAGTAGAGCTGTTTTTAGAGGAACGATTGCACTTCACTAGTTTTGGGCAAGGTCATATTGAGGGAATCATTCATCAAGATGATTTGAAACAATATATTGAACAGCAGTTGTCTGAAAAAGGTACAAAAGGTTTGACGATCGAAACAGTCGATATATCTGATCGAGGTGTTGTTATGAGTGGTCAGATTGATGTAGGTGGTTTTTTATCAGGCAAGGTAACTATACAAGGTCATTTGGAGATTGAAGGTAATACACTACAATTTTCTACTGAAAAGTTATCCATTGGTGGTGCTAGTTTGAATCGCTTGTCTAGCGGAGCTGTGAAAGCGATACCTCTTTATAATTTTGAAAACTTCCCAATTCCTGTTCATTTGGATCGTGTAGAAACGGGGCGTGAAGAGATTCACGTATTTGTTCATCCAGTAACACAGTAGGAGGAACTATGAAGTTAAAAAACATATCTTTCTATACATGGATTTTATTAGCTTTTCTTGTTGCTGGTATTGTAAGTGGATTACTATTAGTAAAAGAGCGTCATTACATTGAGGCTCAGCAAGAACAAATTGAAAATATTATAGATTATGATGGTTTACTTCGTGCTAATGCCTATGAAAAAAGGTCTCTAGGGGAGGCAATTGCATCTGCCAAGGAGTCTGGAATTACAGCATTAGCTATTTATGATAGAACCTTACAAAAAGAAACCGATGCTGGTCATATTCGTATGTATACATCTAATGATTTACAACAATTACAAATCACAGGAGTGCAACCAGGTACTACCTATATCGGAATGATTCCAGGTAAAGAAGCTTATTTTCAAGAAGTACAGGATGATTTATTACGCCGTTTAGGTCAAAATAAAGTACATATATTGCAAACAGAGCTAGGCCCTATGTTAGGATTAGCTTTACCAAGTGATTCTTTAAAAGATATGAATTTAGGTATTTCTAGATTACAAGCTGAAGAAGTAGCTAAACTTGGCTTTCATGTGATTGTTCGACCAACAAATTATAAAGGTGCCACAGTAGAAGACGTAGATCATGTATTCCAACGTATTGATGGTATATCTGGTGTAACAGGCATGATTTTTGTTGGAAAAGAAGCGTTAGGATATCCATTACATGTGGATCGCACACTGGAGCAATTAGAGAAACGCCAAATTCCGCTAGTAGGAATTGAAGCGGTGAATCAATTGCAATATTTTCCACAAGCAGGGTTCTTGGAGATGGCCAATGCCAATCATTATAAAGTGGGAAGATTGTACACAGTATCTAAGGAAGAAGTGCGTAAGTTAACACCAGCTGAGTTAATTCAATGGTTCTATATTAGCGATATTGAACGAAATATACGGTATAACTTATTTCCAATTTATGAACAAGGCGTAGATAATAAAACTGCTTTAGAAACTACATTGTTTGTGGCGAAACAAGTGACCGATAAATTACAAGCTCGTGGCTTTACCACAGGGCAAGCCTCAGTCTATCCGGTGTATACGCCGAACACTTTGTTACGAGTGTTAACGATGACAGGTGTCATAAGCTTGGCAACACTTACATTAGGTCAGTTCGTACATATACGTAAATCATATTTACTAGGTTTATTCGCACTGGGCAGTATCGTTTCTGTTGGCATTTATATATTGACCACAGGGACAAAAATTATGTCGGCTTGGGCATTAGTAGCAGCTATTTCTGCTCCAGTATTGGCAATGACGATGATCTTTGATTGTTGGTCAAAACGGAACCACACGGGTATATCCCCTTGGAGAAGTACCTTAGAATCTGTGGTATATCTAGTTGTGGCAGCCTTAATTGCAGCTATTGGGGGAATTAGTATTGCTGCCATGTTAGGTAGTACGCAGTTCTTCATGGAATTTGCATTATTCCGAGGCGTAAAATTAACCTTTGTGGCACCAGTACTATTGACAGCCATAGCATATTTGCAACGCTTTCCTATTTGGAAAGGACGAACTATATCTTCTGTAAGTGATGTGAAATCTTTTATTACAGAATTTGTTCAAATTGATATTAAAGTCTATAGTTTATTAATAGCTGGGGCTTTAGCGTTAGTGGCCTATATTTTTGTAGGGCGTAGTGGTCATACAGCTGGTGTACCAGTACCGTCTTGGGAACTAGCTTTACGTAGATTTTTAGAAAACACGATGTATGCTCGCCCTCGTGAAAAAGAGTTTTTAATCGGTCATCCAGCGTTTATGCTGGCAGCCTATGCTGTGGGACGCCGTATTCCAATGGTCATGCATTTTGCTTTATCCATAGCGGCAGTCATAGGTATTGCTTCTATGGTGGAAACGTTCTGTCATTTACGTACACCAGTGTACATGTCCATTGCTCGTGGTTATGATGGATTATTATTAGGTACCGTCATAGGTTTAGTAGCGATTATAGCGGTACGTTTCATCGGCTATGGCATTCGTTGGTTCCAAGGACGAGGTGAAAGTCATGTGTAAGATACTCATTTCCGGTTATTATGGATTTGGTAATGCCGGAGATGAAGCGCTATTGAGTTCTATTTTGCAAGCATTGCTGGAATTAGAACCGAAGGCCGAGATTACGGTGATTTCTGGAAATCCCAGTGAAACTATGAGCACTCATAAGGTGAAAGCCATTGGTCGTTTTGATATGTGGAAGATATACCAAGCTGTATATTCTTGTGATATGCTCATCAGTGGCGGTGGTAGTTTGTTGCAAGATGTAACAAGTGCTCGCAGTTTGTATTATTACTTAAGCATTATTGCGTTAGCGAATACATTGGGAAAACGAGTGATGATTTATGCACAAGGTATTGGACCTTTGCGTAAATCCTTAGCCCGTAGTACGGTGGGGCGTGTCTTGAATCAAGTGTCTATGATTACTGTACGAGATCATGCTTCAAAAGAAGAGCTGCTTTCACTAGGTATACATCATGTACCAATTACAGTAACTGCTGATGCTGTGTTAGGGATGCACCCAGTGGAGGCCACAGCAGGTCGTGATATATTGGCATCGTATGGGGTGCCTATAGACCAACCAATTGTGGGCGTTTCCGTACGTGCTTGGAAAGATTGCACAGAGTATCAAACTACATTAGCAGAGGCTCTAGATCAGATTCATCGAGAAACAGAGGCTCATATCGTGTTTATTCCTATGCAACATAGGGAAGATACGATGGAGGCAGAGGCCATTGCCAAACGGATGACAGTTAGATCGACGGTTTTGGCTGATACCTATAGCACAACAGAGCTACTGTCATTGAGTAGTTGTGTGGATGTCATGATAGGTGTACGGCTCCATGCATTAGTATTTAGTGCGTTAATGGAAACACCTTGCTTAGGGATCTCTTATGACCCTAAAATTTTAAACTTTCTTCATATGATTGGGGAAGTGCCAGTAGGTGATTTACATACATTAACAGTAGAACCTATTGTGTCACGTACAGTAGAAGTGTTGGAACGAAAGACTTTCACCAAAACTGTGTTAGAAAACATCCATGAACTACGAAGAAATGCCTTAGAGAATGCTCGCATTGCCATTGGCATGCTGCATGATAAATAATTTACCTTAGAATTGTGTATAACACGGGAGGGTATAGTATGTTAACACTTGAACAAAAACAATTGATACAAGAAAAAGCAAAAGCAATTCGTGTAAACATCGTGAAAGCTGTTACAGCAGCAAAATCTGGTCATCCAGGTGGATCCTTATCTATTGCTGATGTAATGAGTTTGTTGTACTTTCAAGAAATGAATGTAAATCCAAATGAGCTGAAAGATCCAAATCGCGATCGTTTTGTCTTATCCAAAGGACATGCTGCACCAGCTCTATATGCTACATTAGCAGAAAAAGGGTTCTTCCCAACAGAAGAATTATTAAACTTGCGTAAAATCGACCATATCTTGCAAGGTCATCCAGATATGAAATACATTCCAGGTGTAGATATGTCTACTGGTTCCTTGGGACAAGGTATTTCTGCAGCATGTGGTATGGCATTGGCAGGTAAGATTGATGGAGCCTCCTACCGTGTGTACTCCGTACTAGGTGATGGCGAATTAGAAGAAGGACAAGTATGGGAAGCAGCGATGTTTGCAGCACATTATAAATTGTCTAACTTAACAGCTTTTGTAGATTTTAATGGATTACAAATTGACGGCGATATCACAAAAGTTATGAGTCCATTACCAATTGATGAAAAATTCAAAGCTTTCGGTTGGCATGTGATCGTGGTGGATGGTCATGACATTGATGCTTTACACGAAGCAGTTACAGAAGCAAAAGCAACTACAGATAAACCGACTATGGTGATTATGAATACTGTTAAAGGGAAAGGTGTACAAGCTATGGAAGGCCAAGCAGGCTGGCATGGTAAAGCGCCATCACAAGAAGAATGTGACAAATTTGTAGCGGAATTGTTGGAGGTGTAATCATGGGAAAAGCGACTCGTGAAGCATATGGTACAGCCTTAGTTAAAGTGGGGGCTACTCATAAAGATGTTGTTGTATTAGATGCAGATTTATCAAAATCTACAAAAACTGATGAATTTAAAAAAGTATATCCTGAACGATTCTTTAATGTAGGGATTGCAGAGCAAAACTTAATTTCTGTAGGTGCTGGCTTAGCAGCAGCAGGAAAAGTACCATTTGTATCTTCCTTTGCTATGTTTGCTACCGGTCGTGCCTTTGAACAAGTGCGGAATGCCGTATGTTATCCAAAATTAAATGTAAAAGTATGTGCTACTCATGCAGGGATTACTGTCGGTGAAGACGGTGCGACACACCAAAGTTTGGAAGATATTTCTTGTATGCGCACATTGCCTAATATGACTGTTGTAGTACCAGCAGATGCAGCAGAAACAGAAGCTGTCATTGCTTGGGCAGCAGAGTATCATGGCCCTGTGTATGTACGTTTAGGCCGTGCTGGTGTAGAAGATGTGACCCCAGAAGGATACACATTTGTACCGGGTAAATCTCAACAATTACGTGACGGTAAGGATGCTACGATTATTGCCTGTGGTGCCTTAGTAGGACCTGCAGTAGAAGCAGCGGCTACATTAGAAGCAGAAGGTATTTCTGTACGTGTTATCAACATGGCATCTATTAAACCAATTGATGGAGAAGCAATTGTGAAGGCCGCAAAAGAAACAGGAGTATTGATTACTGCTGAAGAACATAATGTGATTGGTGGCTTAGGTAGTGCGGTAGCGGAAGTAGTGGTAAAAGAGTATCCAGTACCAATGGAATTTGTCGGTGTGAAAGATACCTTTGGTGAATCTGGTACACCAAAAGAATTGATGGCAAAATATGGATTAATAGCAGCTGATATTGTAGCAGCTACCAAACGAGGTATAGCACGAAAATAGGAAGGGAATGATAGAATGATAGAATTTAGAAATGTCCATAAAGTATACGACAATGGTTCTATTGCTTTAGAGGATGTATCGATTCATATTGAAAAAGGAGAATTCGTATTAGTCTGTGGGCATTCTGGAGCAGGTAAATCAACATTTATTAAGTTACTTTCACATGAAGTCACACCAGATTCTGGAACGGTTATTGTGAATGATGTTGATGTAACACGTATCAAATCTAGTAAGGTACCGTACTTACGTAGAAAGTTAGGTATTGTATTCCAAGATTTCCGATTATTACCATCAAAAACAGTGTTTGAAAATATTGCGTTCGCACTAGAAGTTATCGAGGAAAAACCGAAAGTAATTAAAGAGAAAGTTTTAAATGTATTAGAGTTGGTCGGACTCAGCGATAAAGCTAATGATTTGCCACAAGATCTTAGTGGTGGGGAGCAACAAAGGGTAGCTATCGCTAGAGCCATTGTAAATAAACCATTGGTGCTGATTGCAGATGAACCAACAGGTAACTTGGACCCTCAAACAAGCCGCGATATTTCTGATCTTTTTAAAGCCATCAATAATTCTGGTACAACCGTAGTGATGGTAACACATGATATGGATATGGTGTCTTATCTAAACAAACGAGTGATCGCCTTAGAAGGTGGTCGTGTAGTAAGTGATCAAATGAGAGGGGCCGCATTCCATGAAAATTAGAACGTTTAAGTATTATATAAAAGAAGCCGTTCAATCCATGCGCCGTAATGGATTGATGTCCTTGGCATCTATTTCCACTGTCACATTATCCTTGTTTATCTTGGGTGTATTTGCTTGTGGAGTGGTAAACCTTAACAATTTGGCATCCCATTTAGAGAGCCAAGTACAAATTAGTATCTACTTGAAGGATAACTTAACAACACCACAAGTGATGGAATTAGGTAAAAAGTTAAAAGCCTTGCCAGAGCTAAAGGATATTGAGTTTGTCACAAAAGATGAAGCTATGAAACGCTTTAAAGAGCGCTTAGGGGAGCAACAGCAATTAGTCGATTCCCTAGATGGACATAATCCATTGCCAACGTCTTATGTGTTAACATTCAATACACCAGACCAAGTGAAATCTACAGCGGAAATTGTCTCTAAATATCCAGAAGTAGAAAGTGCCCACTATGGACAAGACGTGA
This sequence comes from Veillonella sp. CNR 79/14, assembly GCF_003992185.1. Lineage (NCBI taxonomy): Bacteria > Bacillati > Bacillota > Negativicutes > Veillonellales > Veillonellaceae > Veillonella > Veillonella sp. CNR 79/14. Next base: position 11,403 of record NZ_RQVH01000019.1, read on the forward strand.
TTGAACAAATTTTTGAAGTCACAAAAATTATTCGTATCGGCGGTATTGTGCTCATCGGTTTCCTAGCAGGGGCTACCTTATTTATCATTTCCAATACGATTCGTCTGACTGTATTTGCCCGTCGTAAAGAAATTGGAATTATGAAATATGTAGGTGCCACAAACTGGTTTATCCGCTGGCCTTTTGTATTAGAAGGTATGTTTTTAGGCGCTATTGGTGGTGCGATTGCAGGCATTGCTACCTGGCAATTCTATCGCTATATCACAGTGGAAGTGATTGCAAACTTTGCTTTTATGCCATTGGTACCAATGATGCCGTTTATCTATCAACTATCTGCAGGATTAGTTGGGATAGGTGTGATTGTGGGTGCTATTGGTAGTACGATTTCGTTAAAACAATATATGAAAGTGTAGGAATGATGAAGAAAAAAACAGTAACACTAGTAACTAGTTTACTATGCGGTTCTATCATGATGGCTACACCGTACTGGTATCAAGCACAAGATGAAGACTTAACGAATCAGTTGTCAAATATTCAACAACAATTGACAAATGAGGCCAATAAAAAGTCGGAAGCAGAAAAAACGATTGGTACCGTATATGAACAGTTACATGCTATACAGATTGAATTAGATACAGCCACTGCAGAGTTAAAACAAGTGCAAGCAGATCGTATTCGTTTAGATCAGGATATTACGAAAACAGAGGCAGAATTAAAAGCAGCACAGGAACGTTTACAATCACGAGAAAAAGTATTCTACAAACGGGTACGAGATATTTATATTAACGGAGGTTTAAGTTACTTAGATGTAGTGGTTGGTTCTAAAGACTTTAGTGATTTTGCAAATCGTATGGAAATGTTGAAACGGATTCTTCAAGCCGATATGGAATTGATTAATACCATAAAAACTGAGCGTGAAGAGATTGCTAGTAAAAAAGCTAAGTTGGAAGCAGACCGGGCTAAAGTATTAGAACTTGAAAAGGTAGCACAGGAAAAACAAACGATTATCAATCAGAAAAAAGCAGAACGTCAAGCAGTATTAGAACGAGCGATGAATGACCGTGATACAGCAGACCGGGCCTATAATGAGTTAATGGCATCATCTGCAAGCATTACAGCTATGTTACAACAACGAGCAGCAGAACGTGCGGCAGCAGCCGCAGCAGCTAGCCAAGGTGGTGGCGGTGGTGGTGCTACTACTACATGGGTACAGGGAACTGGACAGTTAGCCGCCCCTGTTAATGCACCGATTACATCTGATTTTGGGTGGCGTATCCATCCAATTTATGGTACAAGTCGTCTCCATGCAGGTACTGACTTTGGTGTTGATGAAGGAACACCAGTACATGCAGCAGATGGTGGTGTTGTTGTGGAAGCTGGTTGGATTAGTGGCTATGGATACACAGTTATTATTGACCATGGTAATGGTATGTCTACTTTATATGCTCATAATAGTGATGTAGCGGTAAGCCCTGGTCAAACTGTATCAAAAGGTCAAGTAGTTTCCTACTCAGGTAACACAGGTGGTTCTACAGGTCCACACCTTCATTTTGAGGTGCGTATTAATGGGGAACCAACAGATCCAATGGGATACTTATAGAGGAGACTATGGAAGATAACAAAAAAAAATCTAATTGGATACGAATAAAAGAGTATTTGTTTATCTCTGAAAAACACGATGAAGCGTATACTGCTATGGAGATGTCAAAAGAGGTTGATCCTAACATAGAGCGGCTAAGTTTTAAAGATAGAATCTATAAGTTGATAGGTAAGCTAATAAAGTTATTAATTGTATTCCTTATTATGCTTACTGGTTTCTTTTGGTATATTTCTGGATCCCCCTTAGGTCTTGCTAAATTTGGTTACACCTATTACATCACCACACAATGGGCGATGGACTCACCATCTAAAGAAGAACTTTTTGTGAATATGTTAAAGGGGTTAGCTAAAGGTACCCATGATAAACATACTGTTTATTTAGATAAAGAAGATATGAAAGAACTTGAGATGCATACATCTTCTACCTATAGCGGTATTGGTTTATTATTGGATTTTTCCGATGGTAAAGTTCTCAAAGTAGGTGCTACTATGGAAGGGCAACCAGCAGAAGCAGCAGGACTTCAAAAAGGAGACCAAATTCTTGCGATTGATGGGATACCTATATCTGATATAGAAAAAGAAGAAGTAGCTAATCATATTCGTGGTGAAGCAGGTACATTTGTTGTGCTTCGCATCCTTCGTAGCGGAGAAGAGCAAGAGATTTCCATTGAACGAAAAACTATTGTCATGCCTACTGTAAGAGGTAAGATGCTAGACGATAGTGTCGGTTATATTCGGTTAACGCAGTTTGCTGAAAAAACAGTAGATGAGTTTACGAAAATCTATGAGGACCTTCAAGCTAAGGGGATGAAACGCTTAGTATTAGACTTGCGTGATAATCCAGGTGGTTTAATCACTACTGCCCATGGTATAGGGCAATATTTGATACCTAAAGGGCCGATTGTAACGGTACAAACTAGAAAAGGCCGAAATAGCGCCTATATGTCTAGAGGTGACCATAGTCTAATTCCATTAGTTGTGTTGATTAATGGTAACTCTGCAAGCGCTTCAGAAATTATTGCTGGTGCGGTGCAAGATACGAAATCTGGCATTATTGTGGGTACAAAAAGCTATGGTAAAGGTACTGTGCAAAGTGTAGTACAAGGTCTTGATGAAGAAGGCTTAAAAATTACTATTGCTCGCTATCATACACCTAATGATAGGGTCATCGATGGTATTGGTATTATACCAGATGAAATTGTGGAGCCGTCCAAAGCAAATCCTGAAGTGGATGTACAGTTGGAACGGGCTATTGAAATTGTAAAAACTCTATGATATAGCGGCTTCGGCCGCTCTATCTATAGGGCTAGAGGAAAAAAATATGTTTATAGATCGTGCCCGTATATTAGTAAAAGCGGGAGATGGCGGTAACGGTATGAGTAGTTTCCGTCGAGAAAAATATGTGCCACAAGGGGGACCGAATGGTGGCGATGGCGGTAAAGGTGCCGACATCATTTTAAAAGCTGATAGAAATATCAATACACTTGTTGATTTTAGATATAAACGTCAATTCAAAGGCGATACCGGTGGTGCTGGACAAAGTGCTAACAAGCATGGTCGTGGCGCTGAAAATTTAATTGTTTCTGTTCCATTAGGAACAACGGTAACAGATGAAGAGTCTGGTAAATTAATGGCTGATTTAGTTGAAGATGGACAAACTTACATGGTGGCCAAAGGTGGTCGCGGTGGTCGTGGTAATGCACGCTTTCAAAATAGTGCTAACCGTGTACCAACCTTTGCTGAAAAAGGAGAGCCTGGGGAAGAGCGTTGGTTAAATTTAGAGCTTAAAGTGTTGGCTGACGTGGGATTACTAGGATATCCAAGCGTGGGTAAATCCTCTATCATCCGCAAAGTATCTTCTGCAAAACCAGAAGTAGCTGCGTACCATTTTACTACATTAACTCCAGTATTAGGGGTAGTCTCTGTAGCACCAGGTAAAAGTTTCGTTATGGCAGATATTCCAGGTTTGATTGAAGGGGCTAGTGAAGGCATTGGCTTAGGACATTCCTTCTTGCGTCACGTAGAACGTAGTAATATTTTGCTCCATGTATTGGATGTATCTGGATTAGAAGGTCGTGACCCTATTGAAGACTTTCATAAAATTAATGAAGAGTTAGCTAAATATAGCGAAAAATTAAGCAAGAAAAAACAATTAATCGTATTGAATAAAACAGACTTGTTACAAGATGAAGAAACATTGCCAAGAGTGACAAAATACTTTACTGATCAAGACTATGAAGTATTTGCGGTGAATGCATTGACTGGAGAAGGGTTGCCATCATTAGTTGAACGCGCATGGTATTATGTTGAAAATTACGTGCCAGAGCCAGAAGTGGTGGATGACACTGTATACTATGAAGCAAAACCTGATACTGACTTCGTCATTACTCGTGGCGATGATGCATCCTATATTATCAGTGGTTCTCGTATTGAGAAATTGGTGGCTATGACAAATCTTGATGATGAACAAGCATTGCGAAGATTCCAAAAGATTTGGCGTTACATGGATTTAGATGCGGAATTGAAAAAAAGTGGCATCCAAGATGGCGATGAAGTAGTCATCGGTGATCAACGATTTACATTCCATGATTAGGAGATAGAATGACAGGTAAACAAAAGCGATATTTACGTGCCTTAGCAAGTACTATGCCAGCGGTTGTGATGATTGGTAAAGGAGGATTGGAAAATCCTGTTATCGACAGTGCACGAGCTGCCATTACAAAACGTGAATTAATTAAAGTAAAAGTGTTAAATAACTGCTTGGAAGATCCAAAAGAAATTTTGCCTCACTTAGCGGATATGTTAGGAGCAGAGTTAGTACAAATCATCGGACATAACGGTGTGTTGTATAAAAAAGCAAAAGATCCAAAAATTGAGTTGCCAAGATAATCAATCCACATGAGGTGAAGCGATGAGAGAAGAGTTACGACAGGCGAAACGGGTAATTGTTAAAGTAGGTACAAGTTCATTAACGCATGCAAATGGACGCATTAACATTGATAAAATGGAAGTGTTAGTCCGTCAAATTTGTAATTTAGCTAATGCAGGGAAAGAAATGATTTTAGTTTCTTCTGGGGCTACTGCTGCTGGTCTTCCCTCATTGGGATTTACATCAAGACCCGATGACATTGCTTTAAAGCAAGCCGCAGCCTCTGTGGGACAAGGCATCTTGTTACATATGTATGAAAAACTATTCGCTGAATATGGACATACGGTAGGACAAATTCTTGTAACCCGTGAAGATACGGTGAAACGTAGTCATTATCTTAATTTACGGAATACATTGACGGCCCTCATTGGATTAGGAGTTATTCCTATTATCAATGAAAATGATGTAGTGGCTATCGATGAGTTTAAAATTGGTGATAATGATACATTATCTGCTAATATTGCTAGCATTATTGATGCAGATGCATTGATTATTTTATCGGATATTGAAGGCCTATATACAGCGAATCCGTCTACAGACCCAAATGCTACATTAATCCATGAAGTAGAGGCTCTTACTCCGTACATTTATGAAATTTCTGGTGGTGCAGGGTCTTCTTTGGGCACTGGTGGTATGTATACGAAGATTCAAGCTGCTCATATTGCAACGAACTCTGGAGTTCATATGATTATCGCCTCTGGTGACCATCCAGATAGTATTAAAGCTATTATGAATGGAGAAGAACGAGGCACGCATTTTTGGCCTCATCGAGATGTACCGCAAATTAAAAAGCGCTGGATGGCATTTGGCACACGTTTACAAGGTACCATTCATGTAGATAAAGGATGCCGTGATGCATTACTCACCAATGGATCTAGTGTTTTACCGGTAGGTATTCTATCTGGTGAAGGACAATTTGAAGAAGGGGATACCATATCTATTGTTCACGGTGGAGAAGAAATTGCCCGCGGTATTGTGAACTTTAATCTATCTGACTTGTTAAAGATTAAAGGACGTAAATCACAGGATATTCCTACTATACTAGGTGTTCGTGATACCTATCATGTAGTGGTGCATCGAGATAACTTAGTTGTCTTACGACAGGAGTAAATTATGAATCCATATACTGCATATTTTGAAAATTTAGGCAAAGCAGCACGGTCAGCTTCTATGGTAGGACAAGTGCTAAGTACAGACGATAAGAATCGTATCTTGGAACAGATTGCTTATGATTTGGAAAATGCTATACCAATGATTTTAGAAGCGAATACTATCGATTGTTCCCAAGCTAAAGAGAATGGAGTTCCATCTGTGATGATGGATCGCCTTCGTTTGACGAAGGAGCGCATCGAAGGTATTTGTGAAGGTGTTCGTCAAGTGGCTCATTTGCATGACCCCATTGGTACTGTGTTAGAAAGTAGAACCTTAGACAATGGCTTGCGTATTGAAAAACGGCAAATCCCTATCGGAGTTATTGGCATGATTTATGAAGCTCGCCCTAATGTGACAGTGGATGCAGCTGCCTTAGCCATTAAGACAGGCAATGCGATCATTCTTCGCGGAGGAAAAGAGGCATACCATACGAGTGAGGCGATGGTACATATTATGCAAGGTTCTTTAGAGCAGTGTGGAGCTCCGAAAGAGCTAGTTCAATTAGTGTCTATTCTTGAGAGAGAAGCTGTAGGTGAATTGTTAGCACAACGCAAATGGATTGATGTGATGATTCCACGTGGTGGAGCAGGATTGATTCAATTTGTCGTGAATAACAGTAAAATTCCTGTTATAGAAACAGGGAGTGGTGTTGTTCATGGCTATGTGGATGTATCTGCTGATGAAACGATGACATTACAGGTATTGGAAAATGCAAAATTGTCACGACCATCTGTATGTAATGCGATGGAAACAATTTTGTTACATGAAGCAAGACTGCAAGATTTAGGGCCTAAGATTGTATCTATGTTAAAAGAAAAAGGTGTTGCCATCTATGGGGATACACAAATTCAAAGCTTGTCTTCTCAGGTGAAACCTGGCACAGAGGATAATTGGGCTACAGAATATAATGACTATATTGTGAATTTCAAAGTGGTATCTTCCATTGATGATGCTATTACTCATATCAATACATTTGGTACAAAACATTCTGAAATGATTATTACAGAAGACCCAACCGAGGCAGAGCGATTTATGAACTTAGTGGATGCTTCCACAGTTTATGTGAATGCATCTACACGATTTACAGATGGTTTTGAATTTGGCTTAGGGGCTGAGATTGGCATTAGTACACAAAAACTCCATGCTCGAGGACCTATGGGACTAGATGCGTTGACAAGCTATAAATATTTTGTCTTTGGCCATGGACAGGTACGATGAAATTAGCAGATGTAAAAGCTTACTTTCATTATATGAAGTCTCCCAAAGGAGCTTATGAATGGAAGTCCTACGGAATCGTAATAGTCATACTAGGTATTGTATCTCTAGTGTGTATAGGGGCGTGGTTACATGGTAGATAAGAAAAAGAGAGTTGGTGTTTTGGGTGGCACTTTTAATCCGATTCATTTGGGCCATCTTATGATTGCAGAAATGGCATCAGAAGCATTTGATTTGAATCGGGTAATTTTTGTGCCTGCTAAGGAACCTCCTCATAAGGAATCGGATGTGATTGAGGCGAAATATCGATTAGAAATGGTACGTGTAGCAGTATTGGATAATCCTAATTTTGTAGTTTCTGATGTAGAGATGCTGCGGGATGGGAAATCTTATACCATTGATACATTGCGATATTTTCATGATTTGTATGGATCAGATACGGAATTTTTCTTTATTGCCGGCACGGATACGATTCAGAATTTACCAACCTGGAAATATATTGAACAGCTCTTAGATATGTGTGAGTTTATTGGGGCTATCCGCCCTGGTGCCACTGCTGATATTGGTGAAAGTATCGAATGGCTTGCTCAACGAGGCGGTCGTATTCACATATTAGAGGTGCCAGAAATGAAGTTATCTGCTACGGAATTGCGTCGCCGACTGCGGTATGGATTATCTACTCGATACATGTTACCTAAATTGGTGTATCAATACATTAAGGAACATAAAATATATAATACATAAGGGTATTTGTTGTTAGGTTGATGCTAGTTTTTATAGATAACCCTAGAAAGGTATAGGCTTGTGAAAGATATAACAACAATAGAAAACTTACAAAATGTTGTGAAAGTCCGGCTTTCACCAAAACGATTTGCTCATACATTAGGTGTGCTAGATATGGCAAGACGATTAGCCAATCATTATGGTGTTTCTATAGAGAAAGCAGAAGTGGCAGCTGTATTGCATGATGCTATGAAAGAAAGACCTTTACAAGAAATGCAAACAATGGTGATGGATGCACAGATAGCGGTGGATTCAGAAATGCTTAACAACGGGGCATTACTACATGGACCTGCAGCGGCAGCCTATGCTAAGTTAGAGTTGCAGATTCAAGATGAATCGATTTGCGAGGCTATTCGAGTTCATACATTAGGGAGTACCCATATGAGCTTATTAGATAAGATTATTTTTTTAGCTGATTATATTGAACCAAATCGTGATTTTCCTGGTGTGGAAGAACTACGTGCTTTAGCATTTAAAGATTTGAACGCTGCTGTGATTCGCGCCTATGATGGAACGATACGTCATTTGCTTGATCAAGGGTTAAGTATACATGTAGATACGATTCGAGGTAGAAATAGTGTATTGTTAGAAAGGTCGGATACATAAATGGAGCGAAATATACGACGAAAGCCGCGCCGACATGGACTGCGATGGGGACGCATTATAGGGGCCCTAATTTTACTAGTAGTTTTTGTAGGCCTTCTAGTATGGGGAATAGGTAGTGCAGTGAGCGCTGTATCTCAATCGAGTACTACTAGTCAAGAGTCGCATCCATTGCCGGTTGTGACTAATACAACACCTATGGATATGAGCTCCATTAAAACATCCTATATGTTGGTTGTTGGCGTTGATAAAAGTCAACCACAGCAAGCAGATGCTTTATATGTGATAGCTTTCAATATGGATGCAAAAACTTTACAGATTATTGGTATACCAAGTAATAGTAAAATAATTAACCGTCACAGTGATACACCACAACGAATTAATGATATGTATGCACAAGGTGGAATAGAATTAACGAAAGCCGTAGTGGAAGATATGTTTCATATAGTTATCCCCTATTATGCAGTGGTAGATCAAGAGAGTTTCCAGTCTATGATGAACATTTTTGGAACTCCAAGCCTATATGTGGAGCAATCTATGGTACATCGAGATGCAGCTTCTGGTGAAGTGGATATCAACATTCATCAAGGGTACCAAGATATGACTAATGATACCGCCTTTGGATATATGAGATACGTCAATCAAGAAGGTGATACATTAGCAAGGACTATGCATCAAGAACGATTATTAAAGACTATGTGGGAGAGAGAACGAAATCACGTTAGCTTGGGAACCGCTTTTCGAGTGTGGCGACAATGGAGTCATATTAGTACTAATATTAGTACATGGGATGGTGTTCGGTTTATCACAAAAGTGATTGACTTTCCTAAAGATAAAGTGCGGTGGTATATTTTACCAGGGTCACCAGAAACAATTGATCATGTAGACTATTGGAATGTAGAGCCTATAGAATTACAACAATTGGTAGGAATTACTGTGGGAGATATTCCAAGTGATGCTGAAGTGATTCCAGTGATTGGAGATACTCCAAAAGGTATTGGAAAAGATAGTGCTGATGATTCTTTAAAAGATGCTGAAAAACAGACTAAAGCTACGAAAGAAGATAAGTCTATGGATACAGAAAAATCAGAACCAGGGAGTCCCACAACAAGATAAGGAGTTAGAATGAAACAGAAACAAGATATTTTAGGAACAGTAAAAATCTTAGCGCAAGCTGGATATGATAAAAAGGGAGAAGACATTTCCATTATGGATATGGAAGGTCTTACCATGTTAGGAGATTATTTCTTAGTGGTTACAGCAAACAATGTGAAACATGCACAAAGTGTAGCTGATGCCATTGAAGATGCCGGTGCAGAACAAGGTATGACCGTATTACATCGCGAAGGATATCGTGAAGGAGATTGGATTTTACTTGATTTTGGTGATGTCATTGCCCACGTATTTACAGGTGAATACCGCCATTTCTATGGCTTAGAAGAATTGTGGAAGGATGCACCGAGAGAATCCTTTGAAGGAGTCTAATATGGCTAGTACTTTATCAGAAAATACTATTGCTACGCTAAAGGTATTGCGTCAAAGTGATCAAGGGTCTTTTTTAGATGGTCAAACAGGCAATACGAATGACGATATTTTGTTGCATAAAGACCAACAAACTAGTTCTGTTGCGATTGGCGATGAAGTGACAGTATTTCTATACAAAGATCCCAAAGGCCGCTTGACAGCAAGTATGCGTTTACCAGCTATGAAGGAAGGTCAAATTGGTTATGTTGAGGTCATCAATACAACAAACTTTGGCTGTTTTGTAGAAGTAGGAACAGAACGGGGGATTTTTATGCCTCATGCAGAAATGCGTGGACGCCCGCAAAATGGTGAAAAAGTTTGGGTTCGGCTCTATAGTGATAAGTCAGGTCGTTTAGCTGTATCCATGGATGTGGATGATGCGATGCGGCGTGCTTCAAAACCTGCTACAGATGCTAAAATAGGGGGCATGGTGAAAGGTGCCATTTATAACATGACCAGCGAAGGGGCATTCTTAATTACTCCTGAACGATGGATTGCGTTCATGCATCGCAGTGAAATGACACGATCTTTAAAAGTAGGGGAACTCATTGAAGGCCGTATTACCTTTAAACGTGATGATGGACGGATCAATATTTCTATGCGTCCTGTCAAAGAAGAGGCACTCGCTTCAGATGGAGCAAAAATTATGACCTATTTAGGCAACCGGCATGGGCGGATGCCTTATGGTGATGGCACATCAGCACCTATCATTAAAGATAAATTTAACATCAGTAAGGCTGCTTTTAAACGTGCCTTAGGGCATCTGATGAAAGCAGAGCTCATTGTACAAGAAGATGGGTGGACTTTGCTAACAGAGAAAGGGCAAGCCACTTTACTAGAGGCGGATGAACAATCTGCTACCGTAGAGGAAACAAAATAGGGGGAGATGTCATGAAAATTGTGGTAGTAGGTGCTGGTAAAGTAGGCTACTCCTTGGCTCAGCGATTGGCGCAAGACCAACATGATGTGTATGTCATTGAAAAAAATGGAGATCGCATTAAAAATTTAGAAAATAATTTAGATGTGAATTTAGTGCAAGGGAATGGTAGTAGCATCGCCTTATTGCAAGAAATAGGAATCGAAGATATTGGTATGCTTATTGCTGTAACGGATTCGGATGAAGTTAATATGCTGGCTTGTATGCTTGGTAAAGCGGCTGGTATTCCTAAGACGATTGCTCGAGTTCGGGAAACAGAGTACGAAAATGATACCAATGCACTTATTCGTGAGAGATTAGGAATAGACCTTTTTATAAATCCAGAAATGGTAACGGCTCAAGAAATTTATAAAATTCTAAAAACGCCAGCTGCATTAGATGTTGAAGAATTTGCTAGCGGAGCCGTGCGGTTAGTAGAATTTAAAATTCGTAATAATCATGATATTATGGGTATTCCTTTACGCTCCCTAGAATTGCCGCCAAATGTATTGGTGGTAGGTATTATGCGTGGGGGAGAAATGATTATTCCACATGGTAATAGCACGTTGGAATATATGGATAATGTATTCTTCCTAGGGGCTACTGAAAGTATTGATACCGTAGAGGAATGGTTACATGAAACCACTCGGCCTACACAACGTGTTGTTATCATTGGCGCAGGTCTTATTGGTAGAAATTTAACACTGCTTTTAGAACAAGATGGGTATGATGTAAAAGTCATTGAAAAAGATATCGAACGCTGTGAACAATTAGCTGCTATAATAGACCGTTCTATTGTGATTCATGGTGATGGAACAGATATTGATCTATTAGGGGCAGAAGAAATTGGTGATACGGATGTTATTATTTGCTTAACAGATGATGATAAACTCAACTTATTGGTGGCATTATTAGCGAAACATATGGGGGTACCTAAAGCATTTGTTCGTGTAGGACGATTAGAGTATATTACGTTAATGGAACAGGTAGGTATTGATGTAGCTTTTTCACCAAGATTATTAACATCTGGACAAATTTTAAGATTAATTCGAGAAGATGAAAATCTTATTAATATTTTTACCTTTGAAGGATCTAAAGCTGAAGCTGTAGAAATAGAAGTGACAGAAAAAACATCTTTGCTCAATAAGCATCTAAGAGATTTGAAATTGCCAGGAAAATCGCTAGTGGGGGCTATTGTCAGAGAACATCAAACGATTGTTCCTAAAGGAGATACTTTGTTGCTTGAAGGAGATCATATAGTTATCTTTACATTGCCAGAAAATATTAACACTTTGTTAGCGTATATTAATGAATAAGAAGGGATTTTTGAAAGGAGAAGGAATCATGCGCATTCAAAATATTATGCGAGTCGTTGGACAAGTGATACTCATTTTAGCTTCCTTCATTATGGTTCCCTTTTTCTTTGGTGTATTGGATGAAGGGACTTTTTTCTACTCGTTTCTTATCACATCATGTATAGCAGGAGGAGTAGGGTTTCTATTATATCATTATGGAACAAATACGAATGTGTATAGTGTACGAGATGGATTTCTAGTAGTGAGTGCAACTTGGATTCTGGCCTCTATATTTTCTGCATTGCCTTTTTACTTTAGTGGAGTACTTGAGCAATTTGTAGATGCTTTATTTGAGTCTGTGTCAGGTATAACGACTACTGGGGCAAGTATGATTGATGATGTAAGTGCTTTACCAAGAGCCTTTATTTTGTGGAGGGGGCTTACCAATTGGATTGGTGGTATGGGGATGATTGTCTTAGTGTTAGCATTCTTGCGTAATTTAGGGACTGGAGTAGCTCCATTAGTTGAAGCAGAGGCTTCTGTACCAAGGCCTGGGGTTGTATTACCAAGAATCCAATCTATGGCCGGGAACTTGCTGAGAATTTATTTAGGATTTACATTTACTTGTACTTTTCTATTATGGCTAAGTGGCATCGGTTTATTTGAAGCACTTAATTTTACCTTTGCTACGGTAGCTACAGGTGGATTGGCCCCAATTACTGGCAGTACATTTAGATATGCTGATTCTTATTTAGTCTGTATCATATTAATAGTATTTATGATATTGGCAGGTGGAAACTTTGCAGTCTATCAATCTGTATGGCAACGGGGAATCAAAGAGATTTGGAGAGATTTTGAGTATAGAATCTATCTTATCACATTGGCAATTGGATCAACTCTAGTTTTATTTGCCTTAGTATGGGAAGCTGGAGATGCTAATATTGAACATTTACTAAATGCTATTTTTACACTTGTTTCTATGCAGACTGGGACTGGATTTGCTATTGCAGATTATAACTTATGGCCTAGCTTAGGGCAAATGGTATTATTTATGGGAATGTTCTTTGGTGGTTGTAGTGGTTCAACTGCAGGGGGACTTAAAATCATACGAATAATTATCTTGGCAAAAAGTAGTATTCTCTATCTACGAAAAGCTATTCATCCCGATATGGTACAATTGGTACGACTCAATGGTTATGTATTACCTAATAAATGGTTACAGATTACGCAACAGTTCTTTTTTCTTTATATGCTCATCTTTGGCATTTCCTCTGTGATTATTTCCTCAACGGGATTACCGTTGGCAGATGTACTACCATTGGTAGCAGGAAGTTTGGGGAATGTAGGCCTTGCATTTGGCTCATTAGGACCCACGGAAAGTTTTACCATATTGGCACCTATTGCAAAGATAGTTTGTATTATTGATATGTTATTAGGACGGTTAGAGTTATTTACCTTATTGGTGCTATTACATCCAGGATTTTGGCGCGGATATTTTACAAAGAAAGAAAATGGATATAGACGATTCGATGGACATCATAAGAACGCCTCAAGGCTTGTATAAAACAAATTGTTATATTCTGAAAGAAAATGGATACGCTCTTATTATTGACCCAGGCTTTCATGGACAGCGTATCATGAAAGAATTGCAGGATGTGACACCAGTAGGTATTGTGCTGACCCATGGTCATGCAGATCATATTTGTGCCGTAGATACGTTGGTAGAATCCTACCATATCCCTGTGTATATGCATGCTAAGGATGAGGAACTATTATTAGTCAAACGGCGTATGCCATCGGGGTATAAAGAACGATTTACTTCTCCATATGTTGCGTTAGAAGAGGGGCCTTTACAGATAGAACCTTTTTCTTTACATGTATGGGAGGTGCCAGGGCATAGTGCAGGTAGTGTATTTATTGGGTATAAGCATATTTTATTTACAGGAGATACCTTATTTAAGGGGACTATAGGAAAAGTGAATACCTATAATGGTGATTCAAAGGCTATGGAAAAGACATTGCAAAAAATTATGACTTTAGACCCATCTTATGTGATATATCCTGGACATGGTTCGAGTACTACATTGAGATATGAATTAGGGACTAATCCATATCTGTAGGTACTCCCATAATGCATGAAATGGCTTGTACAGCTGATTTCAGAGAAATAAAAAATGTTTATAAAAAAATATAAAAAAGTATTGACGAGAAATATGAAATAGGGTATACTAACAAAGTAGTCAAATGGCCCCGTGGTGTAGCGGTTAACATGTCGCCCTGTCACGGCGAAGATCGTCGGTTCAAATCCGATCGGGGTCGCCACTACTTGCCTCGGTAGCTCAGTCGGTAGAGCAACGGACTGAAAATCCGTGTGTCGGCAGTTCGATTCTGCCCTGAGGCACCATTTGCGGAAATAGCTCAGCGGTAGAGCACCGCCTTGCCAAGGCGGGGGTCGCGAGTTCGAATCTCGTTTTCCGCTCCACTTTTTTGGCGGCATAGCCAAGCGGTAAGGCAGAGGTCTGCAAAACCTTTATTCCCCAGTTCGATTCTGGGTGCCGCCTCCACAAATTCCACCCATGCCGGGGTGGCGGAACAGGCAGACGCAACGGACTTAAAATCCGTCGGTTAGAAATAACCGTACCGGTTCGATTCCGGTCCTCGGCACCATTTAGACCAACTTCGGTTGGTCTATTTTTTTATGTGTAAATGGACTATAATGTAAGTATCATATAATGAGTGTGCTTAGGGAGGAACTATGAATACAGTTACTGATGTTGATCGATTATATAATGCTATTGAAATTAATGAAAAAACATTTCAGTTTTTTCAAATTGATCTACAATCCTATGGAATACAAGAAGTTGATAAAGGAAGTACACAATCCTTTTATGTTCTTCTTGAAATCATGAATGGCAAATTTAATTGTGATTTAGATTTTATCGTAAACTGTTATGATGAGTTAGGAAAGATAATCTATAGTGAGACGAACATCCTTCTTATAGACAGATATATTGGCTATGATACGATTAAGTTTTTTTGTAATGATACTAATTTGATTGATAGAACGAATAAAATTCGTATATTCGTAAAAAAAAGATAATATAAAATTGCCCTATACCGATATGCATATGTATGTCATAGCATAAGGTATAGGGCACTTTTTATATCTATAGGCTTATTGATGTTGAGAAATTTCTTCTTCGTACATAGCTTCTTCTTTTACAGGTTTATAGTAGATGGCATAAAGTATCAATACGATAATTGGAATGATGGCAGATACCATATAGATTCCGCTGTAGGATAGTAAGCCATGTAAGATTCCTAATGTATAAGGTCCGACGCCTAATCCGAGATCTAATCCGATAAAATAGGTGGAAAGAGCTACCCCAATTTTGGCGGGTTCTACAGCTTTCAAGCAAATAGCTTGTCCGTTAGACATGAAAGTACCATAGCCTAAGCCGACAAAGGCTCCGGCGATAAGTAGTAACGCTGCATTGAAGCTATAAGCGATGAGTAAAAGACCAATCGTTAAACATACATAGCTAGGGTACATGACAGCATTTTCGCCACGTTCATCGAAGATACGACCTGCAATAGGACGGGTGACGGTAATCACAAGGGCATAGACCACAAAGAAGAATGCTCCTGCTGTAATGAGACCGATTTCATGGGTAAAGATAGAAAGGAAACCGAGTACGCTAGAATAGGCTAAGCCCATTAGAAATCCAAGAAAGGCGATGAAGGATACACGTGGTTCAATGAAATTCTTCATAGACCAAGATGTCATAGAAGCTGCTTCCGTAGAGGAGAGCACTAAATTTTGTACAGGGAATCGTAAACAAGCGATAGCAACACCAATGGATAATAGGACGGCTAAATAAATAATCCAAGTAAAACCAACGGCAGGTAATAAAATCATGCCAATGAAAGGGCCAATAGCCGCTGCTAAACTTGTGCTAAGACCATAATAATTGATACCTTCTCCATCTTTCGATTTTGGAATGTAAGCAGTGACTACAGCATTGGCTGCAGTGGATACAGTACCGTAAGCAAAACCGTTTAGGAAACGGACTGCATCCAAGATTAGAATATCTTTGGCAATGAGATACGCAAGGGTAGTGAGAAAATAAAATATGGCTCCGTACCGAAGTACTTCTTTACGGCCGATAAGTTCTAAGCGTTGTCCCATGATAAGGCGAGCGAATAAGGTGCCAATAATATAAATACCAGTAGCAAATCCTGCTTCAGCGACAGTAGAGTGCAGTTCCTTGGTAGCATAACTAGCGGTAATGACTACAAAGCAGTAGTACACTAAAAAGACAATAAAATTAATGATAGTAATACTGATGAATCCAGAATTAAATAGTGTTTCTTCTTGATTTTGTATCGATTGGGCATTCATGGATAACTCCTCCTTTTGTAATACGTTCTATAGAATATACCTAATTTCGAATCTTGTAAAGGTTATATAAATATTTTCTATAGAACTTAACTAAGTTAACAATATATGGGTAGATACATAGGAGAAAAGAGTAGGTAAGAATAGTGATGTGAGCTTATTATATAAATCAATTTAGTGTATTTCCGGCGCTAAGAAGGGGAAGCGCAGATATAAAATTTTTTTAGAGTGTGACCATCCACGAAGTTAGAAACTGGTATGAGAGAAATACTAACATGAGGGGATGCGTTGTATCTCTAGTCCGATCATCAGTATAGACTTGCTTCGAGCAGACTATCTTGCGATTAAATTTTGTAGGTGTAATATAATGTATTGCTACTTTCAGAGAAACTGACTATAATAAAAAGAAAAGCATTGAGAATTATATAACAATGCTATAGTTTACAAGATATAGATGTGAATCATAAGAAAGGAGTCTCCCTTATGACAGTACAATTAGACACATTGGATCATCGTTTATTACGTTTATTAGATGAGGACGCCTCCATGTCGGCTGCCGACCTCGCCATTATGCTCAATAGTGAAGAAGCACATGTGGCAAGTCGTATTCAAGCCTTCGAGGAGGCTGGTATTATTAAACGGTACCAAGCAGTCATTGATTGGGAACAAGTAGACCAAAACAAATCTACTGCTCTTATCCAATTAGGTGTGACTCCTGCTCCAGATCAAGGCTTTGATAAAGTGGCAGAACGAATTATGGAATTTCCAGAAGTACAAGGTGTATACCTTATGTCTGGTAGCTATGATTTAACGGTTATCGTGGAAGGAGCCAGCATGCGTGATATTGCTTTGTTTGTATCTCGCCGTTTATCTACATTAGATTCAGTGCTTTCCACCACAACAAACTTTATCTTAACACGTTATAAAGATAATAATATTGTGTTCCACACGGGTGGAGTTCGTGAAGATCGGAGAAATGTATTCGATGATTAATTATGACAACTATTTAAATGCTGAAATTAAAGCAGTTAAACCATCGGGGATTCGACGTTTTTTTGAAATTGCTAATGAATTAGATAATGTCATTTCCCTTAGTATTGGTGAACCAGATTTCGCTACGCCCTACCATATTCGTGAAGAAGGTATTAATACATTAGAAAAGGGAAAAACTTGGTATTCTCCTAATCGTGGTTTTATGGAACTACGGGAAGAAATTGCTAAATGGTTAGAACGGAAATATCACGTGTCCTATGACCCAGCAACAGAAGTGATTGTAACGGTAGGTGGCTCAGAGGCTATTGATTTAACCTGTCGTACCTTATTAAACCCAGGGGATGAAGTGTTGATTCCCGTGCCAAGCTTTGTGTGCTATACGCCATTAGCAGAATTGTGTAGTGCCAAACCAGTGCAGATCATCACGAAAGAAGAAGATGAGTTTCGTTTGACTCCAGAGGCGATTGAAGCGGCTGTAACAGAGAAGACAAAGCTGTTAGTATTACCATTCCCTAATAATCCAACAGGAGCGGTATTACGCCGTGAGCATTTGGAAGCTATTGCAGAAGTGGTTATCAAGCATGACTTATTTATTTTGTCCGATGAGTTATACAGTGAACTTACCTATGGTGATGAACCACATGTATCTATTGCATCTATACCAGGTATGCAAGAGCGGACAATCTTAATTAATGGATTTTCCAAAGCCTATGCGATGACTGGTTGGCGCCTTGGATTTGCCACAGGTCCAGCACCGATTATTGCACAAATGACGAAGATGCATCAATATGGTATTATGAGTGCTCCGTCTATGTCTCAATATGCAGCTATCGAAGCGTTAAAAAATGGGGATAAAGATATCCAATACATGCGTGAAGAATACGATATGCGTCGTCGCTTGTTGGTGAGCGCTTTCAATCGTATGGGACTTCATACATTCGAGCCAGAAGGGGCATTCTATGTATTCCCGTCCATTAAGAGCACAGGCATGACATCGGAAGAGTTTTGTGAAAAACTACTCTATGATCAACGTATTGCCATTGTTCCTGGTAATGCCTTTGGCGATTGTGGTGAAGGATTTGTTCGTGTAGCCTATTCTAATTCCTTGCAGAATATCAAAGAAGCGGTAAAACGGATCGAAATATTCTTGGAAAAAATTAAAAATAAAGAGATTGAGTAATAAAAAAGACAGACATAGTTTTGCAGTAAAACTGTGTCTGTCTTTTTAACGTTTATACAATACATAGGTCCGTCGGCGAATTGTATAGTGGTATTTGAAAAGAATAGGTGTAAGAATACAATGGGCTGTAACAAAATAGCCTACCAATACAATAGAGGAAAGTTGAACAAACAGCATCAACTTTCCTCTACTTTTATATTTTTAATAAGTGGGGCTGTAGCAACATGTAAAAATGTATATGTTGTTACAGTCCCCAATATACTATTGATTCTTATATTTGAAAGCTAAAATAGCTTGGATTAATGCATCTAATGTCATCTCACCACGTTCTGCCACCATGGATAAAGTAGCTTTATGTTTCATTAATTTAGCAAGTGGAGAATTTAGCATTTTAAAGTTTGGATTGATATGAATCATGTGATCTTTTAGACCAGGGATTATATCAAATAGAGGGAATAGTTTGGTATCTCCTGTTAAACCTAGATCATTTTCATAGACCGTAGATTGTGGTGTGCTTTCTGGCACCGTACCTTGTTCAGTTGAGTTAGTTGTACTATCCTCTTGGCGTACATGTTTGTAATCGATGTGGTCTACGGCATGGTACGCAGAATTAGAACCTTCCCAAATAAGTTCTTTCCGAGAACCGCTTAAGCTACGAATATGCGTGCAATCTTGAACCATTTCTAAAATACCTTTAAATTGACCTTCTTCATTGCGCACGGCGATGTATTCGATATGAATGAATAGGTCCGGCTTGTTAATCCACATTTCAGCGTAATCTTGTCTACCAGCTTTGAAAGAATCGATAATTTCTTGTACTAAAGGTAGACTTTTCTTTGGATGGCAGTTTTGTACGATGCGACCGATGATATTAGAGCTGCGAGGGAAGATGCGGTGCTTTGTATCATTATAGAAACGAACTAAGTCATTTTCGTCTACAAAAGTAATATCTACAGGTAAGAATTTGAAGATTAATTTAATTTGTTCAATTGTCAAGGAGCCCACAGCTAGGTCATGCGTTTGTTCAGGGCTTCCGTTAATGCCATACTTGCCCACTAATTGTGCTAACTCTTGTAAAAGAGCGGTAGGGTTACCAGTACCACCTAATTGGGTGTTTTCATGATTTTCTACATCAGCATGATTATGTTGTGCTGTTATATGACCCACATTTACAGATGCCTCTCCAAGATTCTTAGGTTCCGCATCAGGACGGCCTTTATAAAATGGAGGAGGGGCGATGAAAGCAAACCCAATTTCATGATCACCTTGGCTCATAGTAATGAAGTCACTGTCTTGTAATAACTTCCATGCTGTTGGGATTAGTACTTCTTTTTCTTTGTTATTGAGGTCACGGATAATATCGATGACGTCTGCTTGTTTTGCTAAAAATTCAGACTCATGTCCAGATTCTAGCAGTTGTTTACTTTCAGAGATGGCATCACGAACAGCGTCATCAAAAGTCCACATGATTTTCGTAGGGCGATCGAAACCATACCGCTCTAGGACTGGATATAATTGATTTTGTTTGCGAGCCAAATGGATGCGCCAAGTAGTGAGGGCATCATATACACCAAGCCAAGGGTTGAGAATGAAGTGAGGTGCTTGTAACAGAGCTTCCATTTCTGTTAACTGTTGTTCCATGGCGTTGATTTCATTTAGATACACTGTTAATGGATGATGTTCAGGATATTCATTGTTCGCACGAATTAAAATACCATCAAATAATTCTAATAAGTCATCCATACGATGGGTGATTTCTTCGTCAGTATAAGAACCTTTTAATTGTTGCTCGCCATAAGCAAATTCATCAGGTGTACAAGTTCCGATTTTTTCTTTCAATAACGTACGAGCTGTTTCTAAATCTAAGGTGCCACCGAGAAAGCGGTCTTTAATATCGATCATAATTTCCATTCTGTCATTGCCTGTAAGCCCAAGAGCTTGTTTCATTGTGTCCATGTGCGAGTCCTTTCTGTGTTTACTATTAGTATAATCATTGCTATGGTATCGTCTTGTGTTGGCTGAAAGAATGCAGACATTGCTACAAATATAGATACCATAGGTCTAGCGTAATAAAGTATAGGGAGCGTACTCTCAGGGGAGTCAATTCCTTTTATGTATTTAGTATACAGTAAATAAAAATAATTTTCAGTTGCTAGGGATACAGAATTATAAAAGTTTTGCAAGAAAGGAAATGATTTTGTAAGAAGTTTAGAATGTGATTTTTTAT
>NZ_RQVH01000020.1:0-30536 GCF_003992185.1 Veillonella sp. CNR 79/14
GTATAGCATACAATCTATAATTAGGTTGTGTATATTACATTTTCAAAATAGCCCTGTTCTATTGATAATGCAAAATTGATATGATACGCATTTTAGTAATACTCCATTCCTAAAAATCATAATTTGTCCATAGCACATTTAAAAAAATTAGCCATAAATTTCACGAATCGTGTTATTTATAGCTAATTTCATCAATTATATCTTATTTTACTGCTATCATGGACTATTTATTCACTACATTTTCACGCATATAGACATCCTTTGAGTACCTTTCATAATCTTTTAAAACATGGTATATACTTATATCTAATATGCTGCAAAGTATTTCCAGTCCTATGCCATTACTTAGCCTGATCAGTACTGTCAAATTCTAAAATTGGCTCCCACACGCCTAATGCGGCTATACCTTCTGTCGTCTCCATATCCTTAGGATTTAGAAATGAAAGTTGGGCACATACCTTATCTTCTTTAGCAATGACCTTACGATAAGAACCATCAGCTCGCATGACATGAGCTTTTTGATTATCCGCTAAGTAAACTTCTAAAATGTGTTGTAATTCTTTCTGTAAAGCTATATCTTCTACAGGAACCATTAATTCCACTCGATCATTTAAATTCCGTGGCATCCAATCAGCACTAGAAATATAATAGGGACTCTCGCTATGATTCTTAAAATATAAAATACGATGATGTTCTAAGAATCGCCCCACAATGGATCGCACAGTAATATTGTCACTAACCTCCTCAATCCCCGGTCTAAGGGTACATATACCACGAACGATGAGATCAATTTTGACCCCCTTACAAGAAGCTTCGTATAACTTAGCAATGATTTCTTTATCTAGTAAAGAGTTCATCTTTGCAATGATATGTCCGCCCTTGCCTTGTTCTACAGCACGTATTTCTCCCTCAATCAAATCCATTAAAGACGATCGCAAAGTCAATGGAGCTACAATAAGATGCTGCCACTGCTGTGATTCTGCATATCCAGAGATGGTATTAAAGAATAGGGAACTATCATCTGCATAGGACTCTCGACAGGTCAATAAGCCGCAATCTGTATAATATTTAGCAGTCTTCCCATTATAATTGCCTGTAGCAAAATGTATATATCGGCGTAGTACATCGCCTTCTTTACGGACCACCATAGTAATTTTGGAATGCGTCTTAAGCCCTCTTAAGCCATAAATAACATGACAGCCAGCTTTTTCTAAACGCCGTGCCATGATAATATTATTTTCTTCATCAAAGCGGGCTTTAACTTCCATCAACACGGTAACTTGTTTGCCCAGTTCTGCTGCTTTCACCAACGCTGCTACGATGGGAGAATCCCCACTGACACGATACAAGGTTTGCTTGATAGCCAGTACATCAGGATCTACAGCTGCTCTAGCTACAAACTCTTCCACCACGGAAAAAGAATCAAATGGATGGTGCAAGAGTCTATCTTTTTCGCGGATATAATCAAAGATAGCTGAAGTCCCTCGCTCCGTTACGCAAGGAAGTTCTCGTCGTGTAAAAGCAGGATATCGCAAATGGTCGTAGCCAGGTAAATTACAAAACTCGCCAAAGGAGGCTACGTCTAAGATTCCTTCTGCTATATAAACGGCCTCTTTTTTTGCCTGCAATCCTTGCAAAACAAATTCCAATAACTGTGGATCGTAATGTTCACATACTTCCACACGTACCACTTCACCACGACGACGCCGTCGAAGAGATTTTTCAATCTCCCGCAGTAAATCCGTTGCTTCTTCTTCGATGTCTAAATCCGCATCACGTGTGACACGGAAGGTAGTAAAGGAATCGATATGATGACCTACGAAGAAATCTTCACAATAATAGTTGATAACATCTTCTAACATAACGAAGTGACGATGCACATCATTCGGTACTTCAATAATTCGATTCAATACAGAGGGAATTGGCAAAATAGCCATCTTCTCTTGGTCTTTATCATGAATAGGGTGAATCTTCACCACCGAGTTTAATGTTTTATTCACCAAGAATGGAAAGGGATGGCTCGCATCCACAGCTAGTGGCGTAACGACTGGAAAGATATGCGTACGAAAATATTGGTATAACCAATGTAATTCACTTTCTTTCAAATCTTTTACTTTGACAAAGTGTAACCCTTCTTTTTGTAATCGTTTTAGAATATCGTGAAAGTACATATATTGCAAGGATACTAACTTTTTTGTAGCCTCACTGATGGCTTTTAATTGTGCTTTGGCATCCATATGGGCAGCATCGTATTTAATGATTCCACTCTGCTCTTGATGACGCAGTCCAGATACGCGAATCATAAAAAATTCATCTAGGTTAGAGCTGCCAATGGTCAGAAAGCGTAGTTTTTCCATGAGTGGATTACTTCTGTCGATAGATTCTTGCAAGACTCGTTGGTTGAACTTCAGCCAAGACAATTCACGATTAAAATAATACTTTGGATTATCAAAGTCTTTCATAGTATCACTCCTAACGAACTTTCCAATGTATCACTAATTCACGTTTAAATTCTTTCTTACACTGCTTTTTTAATTTTTCGATAGCCATCTCCATCATAGAAATATGGCTTAATTCTTTCACCTCAACATGCATATCTATTTGTTTATCTGTAATATACGTTTGAAAGGAACGTATGGTACGTTCATGACTTTCTTCAAAAGCTTCTGCTAAGGCTAAGGGAAAGGACAATTTTTGTATCATCTCTCGATCCCCTTCTTTTAGTACGGAGAGATACGGAGACTGCTTAATAAATTTACTGTTTGCTCCATGGGAATAGGATGCAATAAAAGCACTGAGTAATTGTTCTCGATGAGATAATCCATAGAGATTACTATTAATAATCATATATGCACTATGTCTTGCATGGCTGTAATAGTTGATTTGTTTTCCTAAATCATGGAGCAAAGAAGCTACTTTCAAGATTAATTTTAAGCGCTCTCCTTCTGGCATTAGTTCTTTCCATTGTTTATAAATCTGTTTTGCCAGTTTCGCAATATATAAGGAATGGTCCACATCGTGAGGCGTGAAAGAACGCAGTACATTTAAAGTAGAGTGGGTCACAATATCATCTACAACGCCATTTTTTTGAAGACATGGTAGCCCATACTTCTCTGCTGAATAGTTGGCCCCATAATACTGAAAAAATAGCCCTTCCCGCAGGCCACAACCGCTGACAATCATGGATGATGCCCTTGTATACTCCATCAATTCCATAATAATGGCCATACCTGCTACAATGATATCGGCCCGTTCCGCAGATAACCCAGAAATCTTTTTCCGTTCCTCCCACGGTGTTTCTTTCACCCGATGAAACAAAACCTCCATACCCGCTTTTTTTACCTTGTAATTGTGCAATTTAGGGATGGGATAATTTTTCTCCCGTTGGTCCATTTTGGCAATATTTCGGGCTGTCCCTCCAATTCCAATAAGAGGTAATTTGGTATGTTTCAACCAACTTTCACGATGCAATACCTCTTGGATATAACGCACCATAGCTTCATATTCGGCACTTGTAAACTCATGACCCGATTTAAATTGTCCTGTCATCACAAGAGCCCCCATAGGAAGACTGACAGATTTTTTTAATTGTCGATTTTCAATTAAGCTAATTTCTATACTAGCTCCACCAAGGTCAAACACAATAAAATCATCTAATCCTATGGTATTGACAACGCCTAAAAATCCTAAGTACGCCTCTTCCTCTCCACTAATGGCACGTAAGGGAATCCCCGTTTCTGTATATACACGTCGAATAAAGCTATTACCATTGGTAGCCAATCGCACAGCCGCTGTCGCAATACCTTGAATCTCTGTAACTCCCATAGCCTTTGCCATATGCGACAAGGCTTTCAATGTTTTAATGGCCCGTTCCATAGCAGGTTTTGTCAACATTTGATGAGTCCACATACCCTCACTGAGGCGAATGGACTCCTTCTGTTGATATACCAAGCGATAACTGCCTGAATCTGTAATTTCTGAAATGACAAACCGTACTGAGTTTGATCCTAAATCTATTAATGCTACTCGTTTCATAGGTCTCCTATGTACACAGAAAGGCACTTTCCGTATATGCTACTGTGAAAGTGCCTTTCTCATTCTATATTACTCAATACCAAAACAACGCTTACCATTCTCTAAGGCAATAGCAGCTAGTTCTTCTACATCCATACCACGCAATTGAGCAATTTCTTGAGCCACAAATTGTGTTTTAGATGGATCATTGCGACGCCCTCTAAATGGAGGTGGCGTCAAATAGGGGGAATCTGTTTCGATGAGCAAACGGTCCAATGGAATGTGCTTCGCTACTTCTTTTAGATTCGTAGATTTAGGGAATACTATCGGTCCTGCAAAGGAAATATAATAGCCCATTTTAATAAATTCTTTTGCCATTTCTAAACTGGTAGAAAAACAATGGAAAACACCATAATTGCCTTTCCCATGTTCCAATAGCATATCTCGAATGGCACCATGTGCATCACGATCATGAATAATAATTGGTAAATCCACTTCTCTCGCAATGGCTAATTGGCGTTTGAAAGACTCTGCTTGCACATCTCTATCAGAAAAATCATAGTAATAGTCTAAACCGATTTCGCCAATGGCTTTTACTTTAGGATGGGACGCCATTTGTTTAAACCATGCATAGTCTTCTTCTGTGGCATCTTTAGATTCATGTGGATGCACACCTACCGCTGCATAGACACGGTCATACTGTTCAGCCAAAGCAATGGCAGACTCTGCTGTTTGACGATCCACTGCAGGGCACATAATATATTCTACGCCTTGGTCAAAACAGTCTCGAATCATCTGGTCTCGATCATTATCAAATCGTTCATCATTGATATGCGCATGTGTATCAAACAATCGCATTATCTCACCACACTTCCTGGAGTTAAGGATTCAATATTCGTTACTTCTAATTGATCCTCTTCATTAGAAGCGGATAAAATCATACCTTCTGACATATGGCCCATGATTTTTTTCGGTGCTAAGTTTGCCAAATAAATCACTTTTTTACCAATTAAGTCTTCTGGTTTGTAGAATTGAGAGATACCACTCACTACGGTGCGTGTTTCAATACCTAAATCCAAGGTAAACAACAACAATTTTTTAGATTTTTTTACAGCTTCGCAAGTCAATACTTTCGCTACCCGTAAATCTAATTTTGCAAAATCATCGTATTCGATGGCCTCTTTAATCGGTGGAATATTGCTAGTATCTACCACTTCCTCAGTGGATTCTTCTGCAGTTCCTGGAACTACTTCTACCATTTCAGGAATTTCAAAACGTGGGTAGATTGGATCTCCTTTTACTACTTTTGTACCTGTTGGAAGTGCACCAAATGTGCGCACATCATCTAGCATAGCTTGTGCAAACCCTTGTAAACCAAGTTGTTCCCAAATTTTAGGAGCCCCTGTTGGAATCACTGGATCCACTAAGACAGCGATAATACGCAAGGATTCTGCCAAATGATACATGACAGCTTCTAAGCGCTCTGCATCGCCTTCGTTAGCCCCTTTTGCGAGTACCCAAGGCATCGTTTCATCAATATATTTATTCGTACGACCAATGAAAGCCCACACAGCTTTAAAGGCTTTGTTGTACTGCATATCTTCCATCAATTGTTCGTAGTCTTTTACTGTTTGCTCAGCTAGAGCAATTAAATCCTTGTCAACATCTTCTGTTGGCGCATGTTTTGTAATAATACCACCATGATATTTTTCAATCATCGCTACGGTACGATTCAACAAGTTGCCTAGGTCATTGGACAAGTCTGCATTGATTTTTGTAATAAAGTTAGGCAAGCTGAAATTACCATCATTGCCTAAATGCACCTCATTTACCAAGAAGTAGCGCAACGCATCAGAACCGTAAGTATCAATCAATGGAATTGGATCAATTACATTACCCAAGGATTTACTCATTTTTGTACCATCTACTACAAGCCAGCCGTGACCATATACTTTTTTCGGCAATGGCAAGCCAAGACTCATGAGCATAATTGGCCAAATGATGGTATGGAAACGAACAATTTCTTTCCCTACTAAATGCAAATCTGCGGGCCAGTACGTTTCAAATAAATCACTGTTTTCATCCAATGGGTTTAAAGCAGAAATATAGTTAATCAACGCATCAAACCATACGTACATAACATGTTTTTCATCAAATGGTACTGGAATGCCCCAGTTAAAGCTAGTACGAGATACTGCCAAATCTTCTAGGCCTTGTTTCACGAATTGAATCATCTCATTACGACGAGATTCTGGTTGAATAAAATCAGGATTCTCTTCTATAAATTTGAACCATTGATCAGCGTATTTATTCATGCGGAAGAAATAACTCTCTTCTTGTACTACTTCTAATGGACGACCGCAATCAGGACATGTTTTTTCTGGACCTAATTTAGATTCTGGCCAGAATGTTTCGCATGGTACGCAGTATAAACCTTCGTATGAAGATTTGTAAATATCTCCATTATCGAATGCTTTTTGGAATAAATGTTGGCAATATTTGATATGTCTTTCATCTGTAGTTCTAATAAAATCATCATGAGAAATATTCAATTTTTCCCACAAATGTTTAAATCCATCAACAATTTGCGTCGTGTACTCTAAAGGAGTAATGCCCATCGATTCCGCCATACGTTGGATTTTTTGTCCATGCTCATCAGACCCCGTTAAGAAACGCACATCATAGCCAGCTCTGCGTTTGAAACGAGCAATTGTATCAGCAATGGACGTACAGTATGTATGCCCAATATGTAATTTCGCACTTGGATAATAGATTGGTGTCGTAATATAATACGGCTTCTTAGTCATCTGTTCTCTCCTTACTATACCATTCAATTTCATTATATATATCGCGCCGTGAAAGGCTACGCTCTTTTGCAATTTGACGGGCTGCCTCTTTTTTTGGCACCCCTTCTTCGATTAAGGCTAAGGCTGCCTCTAGTGGTGAAAGCACTACTTCCTCCACCTTCGTTTCATCTGTCACAGTCTCCTTGCCACCCACCAAGAGGACAAATTCCCCTTTTTCTACGATTTGACCGAAATCATTTCGTAACGCTAGCAAGGTAGTTCGTGTAAAAGTTTCAAACTTTTTCGTCAGTTCACGACCTACTGTGATAGGGCGATTCCCCAGCCCTTCATATAAGTTTTGGATAGTTTCTTCTATACGATGGGGAGCTTCATAGAAAATCAGCGTTCCTTCGTAGGTAGCAATCCGTGATAACACCTCTTTTACATTCTGCTTTCGTTTCGGCAGAAACCCTATGAAGTGAAATTCCTTCGTGTTTTGCCCCGATGCGATAAGCCCCGTTAAACCTGCATTCGCACCTGGTAAAGGAACAATGGGTATCCCCACCTCGATAGCCTCTTTCACCAAATCTTCACCCGGATCAGAAATAGCAGGCATCCCCGCATCACTGACTAAACCGATGGATTGACCATCCAATAAACGCTGGATGAGGTCAGCCCCCTTCTCCGCTTTATTGTGTTCATGATAGGAAATCATAGGCTTAGCAATATTAAAATGTTGTAATAATACCCCTGTATGACGCGTATCTTCCGCTGCTACCACATCTACTTCTTGTAATGTACGCACAGCCCGATAGGTCATATCTTCTAAGTTCCCAATGGGTGTGGGAATTAAAAATAATGTCCCTTTATGACTACTCATAATATGCTTGTACCTCATCTGAATAGGAACCATCCACTGCGTAAATATATAAAGGTGGTTCCACCATCATACCTAGTTTTCCACCATATTTTAATTCTAATAATACTAACTTGCTCACTTTATCTTGGTTACCATGAACAAAGCGCATTCGTTTTACCCTAAATTGAGTCTGTTCTATAGCACTCAGTAAGGATTCTAACCGTGGGGTTGTATAAATCATCCACAGTGTGCCGCCAAATTTTAAATACCGTTGAGCTTGTAACAATCTATCTTTCATAGAGTGTTGTTGTTCATGTAAGGCTAATGCTATACTTTCTTCTTGTGATAGAAGTCCACTATTCGATTCAAAATAGGGCGGATTCATGTAGATACCATCAAACTGACCATAATACGGTTTGCCAGCATCGGTCATGTAATCTAGGTCCACCATAGATACAGCATCTGCAATATCATTATGAATCACACTTTTCTGAGCTAACTCAATCACAGAGGAATTACAATCTACCCCCACCACATGACGAGCTCCACGATGGTACAATACATGGGGAATCACTCCTGTGCCTGTACCTAATTCTAAATAGTTCTTATTGGATTTTGCCTCTCCAAAATGAGCGAGCAAAATAGCATCAATAGAAAACTTAAACTCTTTTTCGTCTTGAAACAACTGAAACCCACTTAGTAATAATTCTGTGATTGTAATATTACTCTTCATCCGGCAATGCCACTTCCGACCAATGTAAGTCGATAGTTCGTCCCGCTTCTAATTGTACTTTTACTGTCTTTTTCATAGTATTGATTTTTAAAACTTTTCCTAACCCTTCATCGGTGACTACTTCTTTACCGATACCAGGTGGCTCTGCTACAGGAGCTGGTTGTTTTACTTTTTGCGAATACAAGTCTCCTCCTTTTAGGTAGGAGTCATTTTCATAGTTCAAACAACACATCAAGCGACCACAAATGCCAGAAATTTTTGTTGGATTTAAGCTCAAATTTTGATCTTTCGCCATACGAATAGATACAGACGCAAAATCGCCTAAGAAATTAGCACAACATAATGGACGTCCACAAGCACCAATTCCATTTAATACTTTTGCTTCATCGCGCACACCAACCTGTCGCAATTCAATGCGCGTACGGAATACATTGGCCAAATCTTTTACTAATTCTCGGAAGTCAATTCGACCTTCTGCAGTAAAGAAAAATACAATTTTATTCATATCAAATGTGTATTCCACATTGATTAATTTCATAGGCAATCCACGATAAGCGATTTTTTCTAGTCCAATCTCAAAAGCTTTTTCTTCTCGCTCTCTATTTTTCTCCACTTGTTTAAAATCTTTTGGCGTGGCTTTACGCGTCACTTCTTTCAGCGGTTGCACCACGCTATCTTTCGATACTTTCCGTGGCCCAATTACGACTTCCCCAAATTCCAAACCACGAGAGGTTTCTACTATGACACCATCTCCTGTCGTAAGGGTTACAAACCCTGGGCTAAAGTAGTAGATTTTGCCAGCTTTTTTAAAGCGTACTCCTACTATAGTAACCACTATATATCCTCCTTCACAGCCTCCCTTAAGGCTAATATAACTCCATCTATAACAAGGCCTAAGCGCACATTAAGGCGCAACGCCTGTTCTGCTTCTAATGTAATGGGCACAATTCGTTGCAAAGATTTTGATGACCATCGTGGTAAAATCATTTGCATGCGGAATTGATACTCACTTAGTATCATCTTTTCACTCACTGTACCATATCGCAAGGCTAACATGTCTCTTGCTAACACACGTAACCAGCTCAATATATCGAGTACTACTTCTTTTGAAAGTCCCTCAAAGGATAGAGCTAAGGTAGTAAAGAAATGACTTCTTTCTACTACGCATTCTAGTACTTCCATAGCCTTTTCTAAACTTTTAATACCACCAGCCTGCGCCCACTGACGAGCTAATGTTGGATTTCCACGAGCACTTCGCACAGCACGCCGAATATCTCCTGTATACCCTTCTTTATTTAAGGATTGCACCAATTCCTCTTCTGGCACTGGTTGCATACCAATGAGCATACATCGTGACACGATGGTGGGTAGTACATTGTCAATATTGGTAGTGACAATGATAAAATGCATATTCCGTGGTGGTTCTTCAATCGTTTTTAGCATCGCATTCGCTAAAACAGTATTGGCTGTCTGAAAACCTTCTACGATAACCACCCGCGGTGTATCACTAGATACATTGATATACTTCTCTAATAAGGTATACCATTGTTCTACACTGAGCTGTGTTTTCATAGGGCGAATCCAAAAGGCTTGACCTTGATCAATATAGATTGGCAATCCTTTATCTTTGACTGCGCTCTCACTTTCACCAGACTCAATGCGTTGTTGCTCTATAGTGGATAAAAAAGTTCGTCCTTCATCAGGAGAAAAAATCTGACGTCCCACTAATAGGGACCCAATGGCGATGGCCATGGATGTCGATTCTAAACCTGCTTCTCCGTAGAGCAGTAAGCTATGGGGCAAAGCAGAATCTCGGATTAATGTACTAATTTGTTCTTTCACTTGATGTTGACCAAGTACAGTTTCAAAAAATGACATACATCCTCCTTTACCTCATAAGACTACCCTTTATTATAGCATGTTATGGCAATAAATACACGAATAAAAGAAGAAACACCCCATGGTTTCGGCAAAATATTTGCACTCCATGTGGTGTTTCTATCATATCCTTTTTTGAACATGTATCATACCATAACAGACTATCCATGATACTATAAGCACATTCCATTAGCTAGGGACTAGCCTTTACATATATATTGTTTTGCAATACCATACACTTCCTCATGAATGTCATCAATAGTGCGTAACTGATTGCTTTCATTCTCGCAGTGCACACGGTGCCAATCATAGGCATTCACCAACATATCATAAGCATCATGAACCGCCGTCAAATGAGAGGCGTCCTGTTCATGTATATCACCCGTATTGCCACCGGTTTTGCCTGTGCGTTCTGCTAACAACGCTTTGGACAAAGATAGGGGCATATCTAATAGAATCACTGCATCAGGTCTTGGTAACCCATATAAATCGTACTCTAATTGATCAAGCCATTGTAAAAACGTATTTCGTTCTTTTTTATCAGTGTACTTTATCATTTGATGCACCATATTCGATGTAGTATACCGATCGGCAATAATGATGCCACCTTCTTCGTAAAAGCGTTGCCAATCTTGGCGATAAGACGCAAATCGGTCTATGGCATAGAGCGTACTAGCCACATAGGCATTCACTGAGTTCGCCTCTTTTCCAAAGTCTCCTCGCAAGTACATTTTAATTGGTTCTGCTGCTGGACTATCGTAATTAGGAAAACTTACAGACCGTACTGGGTATCCTTCTGCTTTTAGTCGTTCCAATAATTTTGCCGTCTGCGTGGCCTTACCACTGCCATCGCCGCCTTCAATAATAATTAATTGTCCCATATGTATCTCCTTATGATATCGCAATTCTTCTCGTATACTCTATCAATCAATACCGTACCTCTATCTCTCTATCTTTACACACGAGGATTGTCTGCAACTGGCGATCCCTAGCACCATTCGGCACATACCCATCACATTGTTTCTGTTTCATATATGCCAATACTTCTTCCGTTATAGTCTCACCTACACCTAGACAAGGAATTCCCGGTGGATAATACGTTATAGTTTCCCCACTAATTCGCCCTAGGGCTTGTGGTAAAGGGATTTCTTCCATCTCTGTATAAAATGCTTGCCGCGGTGAAAGTACCACGATTGGTGTAGGTAATGTTTCTACTGTACTTGCATAAGAATCAATAGAGTTAGTAATACTCTCAATCCTATGTCTATATAGATTCGAAATATCTTGCACTGCATCTATGACCTGTTGTATAGATGTATCCGTATCACCTATGGTAATCAATAACAAGACATGGTAGGCTTTCATGAGTTCCACTTCAATATGACGGGCTCGCAACTCTCGTTCTAACTCTTGTGCTGTCAGTCCAAGATTCTTTGCATCGATAATAATCTTAGTTTCATCTAAACTGAAAGCACCTTCTATATCCTCAACACTAGGAGAAGCAATGCCAGGAATCTCATTCAGAGCCCTTCGCAAAGTACAAGCTAACTCCAATGTATCTTTCATGAGAGATTGTCCCTCTGTAACCCATTGATGGCGCGCCATATCCAAAGATGCTAAGAAAATATAATTCGGACTAGTGCTCATCAAGATTTGTTGTAATCGTTGAATACGGTCTACATCAATACGAGACCCTTGGCCATGGAGCATCGAGGTCTGTGTTAAGGAGCCTAATAACTTATGTGTACTTTGAGCGACTAAGTCTGCTCCACTCGCTAAAGCTGGCACTGGCATTCCTAAAGATGATACAAGATGTGGTCCATGAGCTTCATCCACTAACACTAGCATATGTCTTTCATGAGCTACCTCTGCAATTCGTTTTATATCTATACCCACGCCATAATAATTAGGATGTACTAGC
The DNA here is from genome assembly GCF_003992185.1 of Veillonella sp. CNR 79/14. Lineage (NCBI taxonomy): Bacteria > Bacillati > Bacillota > Negativicutes > Veillonellales > Veillonellaceae > Veillonella > Veillonella sp. CNR 79/14. The sequence goes on from NZ_RQVH01000020.1 coordinate 12,192, forward strand.
AATATAGCCTTTGCCTCTGGGTGTGCATCCATCGTAGCGATGGCCTCCTCCGCTGTGACCCCTACTGGTATGCCCCAGCGCGGATGAAAGCGCCCTTTCATATAGATAGGTTTAGCTCCACTTAATACTAAGCTGTTATGAACAGAACAGTGAGCCTCTCTAGGAATGATGATGGATTCTCCTTCTTTCACTGCACTCATAATCATCATTTGAATCGCACCAGATGTTCCATTAATAGAAAACCATGTATGATCGGCTCCAAAGGCCTGTGCTGCCAGTTGTTGTGCTTCTAGCAATTCACGCTCTGGCTCATGATAATCATCGATAGCATACATTAGGCCTAAATCATAGGGTAAGGCCTTTCCCATCCACTCTGTGAGTAATGCAGGAGCTCCCTTACCAATCTTGTGACCAGGCGTATGAAAAGGCACCATATGTTGTTTTTTATATTGTTCTAAAGACTCCACAAAAGGAAGTCGATTTTGATTTAACCTTTGTTTCATATATTTACTGTTGATTCTTTTACAAAATTATTAAATTTATAGATCTACATACTCTATTTAGTATTCTACCTTACTCTGTACATCGATTCAAGGTATTCTATCACCATCTAATTGTAGATTTCCACCATATTACATATGGATATTATACACTGCATGATTATAAAGTTTATATGTAATATACTTTATATATACTATCTTCTAGCTTTTTAAGAAACAAAAAACTGTTACAATTTGTAATTTCTTACAAACTGTAACAGTTTTTGATTATTTACTATATTCCGCAACGTATTGGGAACCTGCTTGCACATAGTGTTCCATTGTATTTGCCACTTGGTGTAAATCTTGACTAGTCAAAGCATTGATGTCTTGACCGCCCGTTGCACTATTGATAATTTGTGAAATTTCGTAACCACTATATCCTAGCACAGACAAGCGGTTGGATAAACTTTTAATTAAGCTCATTGCTAACCTCCATTTGTGTAGTAATTATTTGAATTCATTTCCAAAATTGGATCCTTCCGTGGTCGGGTTTAACCACCATAGCTAATAGTCCGTCATAAGAATGTTTACAATAAGCATCCATTTGCATACATATCTTAACTAGCATCAGCCTATATTGCTATGTTAGGTAATATTATAACGATTTTTTTCGATATTGTCAAGCTTATTCTATAGAATAAAATATATTAAAAAAATCGACCCCCAAAAGGGGCCGATTTTCCATACTAACTTGTAATCAAAAGCGTTTACGCTAATTAAAACCGATAGTATTGAACATACAATTATTTTCTACTTTTAGATGCCAATGTAGCCAACATTGCTTCTTCAGTACGACGTCGTACTGCGTCCACTAATGGTTTAACTTCTAAAAATTCAGCATCAGTCAAACGAAATGTACGTCCTTTACGTTCAAATAAGGATTTTTTGCGACCTGCACCAGCCCGCTTGCCGCCCCAATTATTACCTTTCATGATAATGCCTCCCTCACAATAAGTAAAAATAAAGACGATTCACATTAAATACTAATTATACTGCTCTAGATTTAGTATATACTTTTATTTTCATAATTTCAAGATGAAAAAACATATATAGTGAATTTATTTGATTGAATTCCTTCATCAATTCAAAAGTCATGCAAGGATTAATCAAAATCACTTTCATATACACAGTATATGCAAAAGAAAAGCCAAAATAGAGCAAGTGCTCTATTTTGGTTGTTTCTGATTTTTTTAACGAGCCCGTCCTTTTTTAGGATTATATAGATTCATTCCTTTATCGATACCTACTTCTACACAACCAAGAACAGCTTTCATCATAGCCTTAACACCCTTCTTTACTGTATCCTGTTGTTCTTCTGGGAATCGTGATAATACATGATCTACCACGGTCCACTCCGGCAAAGGTCGACCAATACCAAAACGAAAATGTGGAAAACCATCCGTTCCTAAATGACTAATCATAGACTTGATCCCATTGTGTCCACCTGCACTTCCATTTGGTCGAATTCTAAGCTTCCCAACTGGTAAGTCCATATCATCATATATGACATAAACATCCTCAGGTGTAAGCTTATAATATCGCATTAAAGGACCTACAGACTCACCACTAAGGTTCATAAATGTTTGCGGTTTTACCAACAATACTTTTTCGCCCGCTATCGTGCATGAACAGAGTTCCGCTTTATAATCTTCTCTCCATGGTGTATGACTCACGCCATCAGCAATAGCATCCACTACCATGAATCCGATATTATGACGAGTTCCCTCATAGTCCCTACCTGGATTTCCAAGTCCAACTATTAACTTCATCTTATTTATCAAACAAAGAGCTTACAGACTCTTCTCGGAAAATACGTAAAATCGCATCTCCCAATAAAGGAGCTACGGACAGTACTGTAATATTAGGTAATCGACGTTCTTCTGGAATATCAATTGTATTTGTTACAATTAACTCTTTAATGTTGGAGTTAGCAATACGTTCGCAAGCTGGATCTGTTAATACTGCATGTGTCACACAAGCGGTTACAGATTTAGCGCCAAATTCTTGTAATGCTTTCGCCCCTTCTACAAGCGATCCTGCTGTATCTACAATATCGTCAATAATGATACAGTTTTTACCTTGTACATCACCAATTAAGTTCATTACTTTCGCAACACCTGGTTGTGGACGTTTTTTCTCGATAATTGCAATTGGTGCACCAATACGGTCCGCTAAATCGCGGGCACGCGTTACACCACCAAGGTCTGGAGATACAACGATGACATCTTCCATTTTCTTTTCATTAATATAGTTTGCAATAATGGAAGCCCCCATTAAATGGTCTACTGGCACATCAAAGAACCCTTGAATTTGACCTGCATGAAGATCTACAGTTACAAGGCGAGTAACACCAGCAGTTTGTAATAAGTCTGCCATTAATTTTGCTGTAATTGGTTCTCTACCACGAGTTTTTCTATCTTGGCGAGCATATCCATAATATGGTACAACGGCTGTGATATGACGCGCGGATGCACGTTTCAAAGCATCTGCCATGATGAACAACTCAACTACATTATCATTCACTGGATAGCTAGTTGGTTGTACGATAAATACGTCTTTACCACGTACACTTTCATCAATCATGACTTGTACTTCACCATTATTGAAGCGACCTACAAAGGCTTCTCCTATTGGAAGGTCCAAATAATCACAAATTTCTTTGGCTAATGCTGGATTTGCATTACCTGTAAAAATTTTGAGTCGTTTACCATCTTCTAATGTCATGTCATTACTCCTCTAAAACAATTGACTTACAATTTGATGCACAAAGGCTCTATGTATATTGTACTTCATTTTCTCAATTTTGTGTAAACTATTTTATCATTTTTTTTACACATTGTTATTTCTTGAAAGTATCATCTGTTACCCAGTTCTCTTTGACCACTTGGCGAGCCCGTCCGAATGCTAATCCACGGTTTGGCACATTCTTCGTTATAGTGGAACCTGCAGCCACATAACTTTCACTACCAATCGTTACAGGCGCTACTAAATTAGAGTTACAACCCACAAATACGCCATCCTCAATGATAGTTCGATGTTTCTTTTTACCATCGTAGTTCACCGTGATAGTTCCGCAACCAATATTCACCTTCGATCCTACATCACTATCACCGATGTAAGATAAGTGAGGAAGTTTGGTACCTACCCCTACCACGCTATTTTTCACTTCTACAAAGTTACCAATTTTCACTTTGTCAGACAACACTGTATCTGGACGCAAATGAACAAATGGACCAATCACCGTATCGTTCTTGATTTCGCAATCATGTGCATAGGAATCATGGATATGGTTATTATCTCCTACTGTTACGTTGGACAAGCGTGTATTTGGCCCCAATATATTATTCGTTCCTACCACCGTATTGCCTTCTAGCGTTGTATTCGGATAAATAATGGTATCTGGTCCAACCACCACTTCTGGAGCAATATATGTACTATGAGGGTCCACTAGAGTCACGCCAGCTTCCATGAGCGCTAAGTTGGTGCGATTGCGCAAAATTAACTCTGCTTGTGCCAACTGCAAACGGCTGTTTACCCCTAAGGACTCATCACTATCCATAGTCATATATGCACTTACCGTTTTGCCAGCTCGTACAAGGATGCTCACCACGTCTGTAATGTATAGCTCACCTTGTGCATTGTCATCTGAAAGTTGCTCTAAACAAGGCCATAATTCTTTAGAGTCAAAAATGTACATGCCTGTGTTTACTTCGTGCACTTTTAATTCATCTAGTTTGCCATCTTTTTCTTCTACGATGCGTTCTACAGACTTAGCATCATTACGAATGATACGGCCATACCCATATGGGTTGTCCATGTAGGCTGTTAATACTGTGGCTGCCGCCCCTGTTTCTTTGTGGTGCGCCAACAATTGTTCCAATGTTTCTTGCGTTACCAATGGTGTATCACCGCACAACAACAAGATGAGACCATCATGGTTGCCCAATACAGATTCTGCTTGTTGTACCGCATGACCTGTGCCTTTTTGCTCTAATTGTGTGACGTATTCCGCACGGTCACCTAAGTAGGCTTTCACATCATCGCCACCAAAACCAACGATAACCACATTGCGCTTCGCCCCTATAGATTGAGCCGCTTCTAATACACGTTCCACCATAGCTTTACCAGCTACTTTGTGCAATACCTTTGGAAGTTTAGATTTCATACGCGTCCCTTTACCGGCCGCTAAAATCAAACCAACTAATTCACTCATATGCATCCACCTTTATTGTTATTGAATAATAATCATATATAAATTAGCATACCATATTGTGGGAGATTTTTCGACACTAAATATAACTTTATTTTCAGTACACTCCATAAGTTCCTGTCATAGTTTTATGGATTCTATACCAAATTTTCTTCAATTTTGTTTATTTTATGTCATGAAGTACATATTTTTCATAACAATAATAGTTTTATGTCATGGACTCCAAATTCTTAATCAAAATAATGATTTTATGTCATGGGATGCAAACTTTTACTACCGTTTCTACCACAGCATGTTTTTTTATTCTCCTATCATCGATGATATAAATCTGTATACTTTCATACTGTGCACACTCAAATTTCAATACAACTACCATACATGCAATAAAGGAAAGCCTACTTTTAGGCTTTCCTTCGTAACTTTCACTAGCATATTCTACTAATGTCTATTCTTTTATTAGCATTGAAATATCTGTTTATGCTTTATCAGCAGCCGCATAGATTTTTTGTACTCCTCTATTAGATAAGTAGCAAGAGAACATACAAAGGACTACACCCACTAGCAATGTGTAGAAACCCATGTCCCAGCCCCAATGGTCTACAACGAAACCAAAGAGTGTTGTTCCTAAGGAACTACCCACAAGGTAACTCATAAAACCACGCAAGCCCACGGCAGATCCTAAGGCAAAGGTTGGAATGACTTCCATTGCCTGTACTGGAATCATAGATTGTGGAATGTAAATCAAGCAGCCTGTAATACAAGCAAATACAGTGGCCCACAAAATACTATCAGAGTTCATATACCCAATCACACAAGCAAAGATTACCACTAAGCAATAGATTGGTAATTGCATAATGCGACCTTTGAAGTATTTATCTACTAAGTAGCCTGCCAAGATAGTAGATGGAATAGCAGCCCATTCAAACAACATGTACGCTACACTCATCTCTGTTTTCGTAAAACCTTTTACTTTCAGTAAGTATAAAGGAATCCAAGTAATCATGCCAAAGCGTACCATGTATACGAATACGTCGATTAATACCAAATACCAAGAGTTTGGATTTTTAAATACAAAGTTGTAGAATACTTGGAATGCATTCATATTCTCTGGTTTGTCCGCTGCCATTTTAGCAGATTTTTGTCCTGCCGCTTCCTCTTGGAATACTTCCTCTACAGTTGGCAATCCTTCTTCGGTTGGTCGCTTACGAACAAAATACAAGACTAATAGCACACAAATAGCGGCCAAGATAGCTGGTACTGCAAATGTACCGATTCGCCAATGCTCTGTTCCTAAATAGCCAATCGCTACACCCACGATAGGTGCTACAATGCCTCCGCCTAAATTGTGGGACATATTCCAAATCGTACTAGCACGACCCCGCTGAGATCTAGGAAACCAATAGCCTACCGTAATAATTGAAGGTCCAACACCCATCCCTTGGAATAAACCTAATAAAATAACGAGTCCGATAAATAAGGAATAATGTGTGGTGAATCCCATCAATACATTTAAGATGACGCATAAAGTCAAACCGATAGCCATAAAATACTTCGGATTTGCTTTATCTGCCAACACAGACATGAATCCTTTGCTAAGTCCATATGTAATCAATAGACAGCTAGATAATAAGCCTAATTGCGTTTTACTTAAATCTAGCTCACCAGATAAATACGGCAACGCTAAATTGAAATTACTACGCACTAAGTAATAGGCTGCATATCCAATCCATACACCAATCAAAGAATTCATTTGCAAGCGTAAAAAACGACTTTTTACCTCTTGACTAACAACTTCCATACTAACGCCTCCTTTACATTGTATATCATGGCATAGTATATACCTTTTTCAATTGATAGGCTAGTAGTTTATTTCTAAAAGAGCCTCACCTTTTCTTACGAAAACCTATATACCTTTCTGTTAGGAACACAAAACGCCATACAATTCTAACTACACGTAGTCAGAAGCATATGGCGCTATGTACCGCATCTATGCCAATGCATGAATGCATCTATTTAAGTTTATAATGCAAACCGATAGGTTCTCGTTGCATAGGCTCGAACTGGTCGTCCGTTTCTAGTGGCTGGTACGAAAGTCCACTGATATGCTACTTGCATAACGGCTCTTTCAAATTCAGGTTGTCCGCTGCCGCCGATAATATCTACGGAGCTAACCGATCCATCTTTTTCTACCACTAATTGAACAACTACAGTGCCTGTTTTACCTTGGCGGAGCATTTTAGGAGGGTACGGTGCTTCTACATCACTGACCAAAGATAAACTACCAGCATCAACAATCACCCCATCATCGTTGCCATCTACCCCGTTACCCTCTCCAGTGCTTTCACCGTCGCCAGTTCCGTTACCATCACCATTTCCATCGCTAGGTTCCGTACCTTCTCCACCGCTTCCAGGATTTCCTGGAAGTGCTGAGGGTGGTGCGACAATAGATACACTCTTAGGTGGTTCCGCTTTCACTTGTTCTAAAACCGCTTCTGCATCGGCTAAATTCGTAATCGGTGGTGGAATTTCACGTTTTTCAGTATGAGGTGCTGTAATTGCTGGTCCTGCACTTGGTTGCCCTACACTACCTTTGTCCTCATGGACCAACTGCACCTCTACAATTTCATCCGATTCTGGTGTCGGTGTTTGGATATGACCCAATACGCCTAGAAGTACTACAAGACCTATATTTGTCAGTCCGGATATCACTGCGGGTATACGCCATCGTCTATCCATAGTGCCTCCTTATTTACTATCTGTCGCAATGGATACTTTCACGATACCCATTTGTTTCAATGTGTCTAAAACAGTGACAAATGCGCCATATTCAGCCTTCGCATCACCACGCAAGATAACGACCATATCATCGCCTTTCGCTTTTTCTGCTTGCAAGTAACGAATCATTTGGTCAAGCGTCACCGGTTGTGCTTCCACATAGATTTGTCCGTTACTTGTTACAGTAATTGGAATTTTACGTTGCAAGTCCACTTTCGATGCCACCGCTTGTGGTAATTGAATTGGCACAGATTTTTGTACGACCATTGTCAACATACTCATCATGAAAAATACCAATAAAAAGAAGATGATATCAATCATTGGAATAATCATGAGTTTCGGTTTAGACGTAGTCCGTAAGGATCTAAGCCGCATGGTTGTCACCTGCCAATTCCGCCATATACATAGCACTTGCATCTTCGATTTGGCTAATCAAAATATCTTGTTGTTGCACTAAGTATGTATGTAAAATCAAAGCAATAATCGCCACGATCAAGCCTGTGGCTGTAGCAATCAAGGCTTCCCCTACACCACCAGTAATGGCAAATGGTTGTCCTTCAGAAATAGATAATACGCTGAAAGAACCAATCATGCCTGTTACTGTACCCAACAAACCCAACAAAGGAGCCATTGTTACGATAGATTCGATGTAGTTTAAATATTGACGTAATTTTGCAGATTCACTAATGGCTGCTGCTTCCAACAATTTTTCTTGTTGTTCTTTATTATTGCCACCACGAGCTGCTTCTGCAATGACATGTGTTGCCATCCCTTTGCTTGTTTCTTTTAAGGCTTGTAAGCCCTTCCAATTGCTTTGTTGTACTAGAGGAATGATTGTTTCACGCAACGCATTCACATCATCTAGCATAGATCGATAAAAACGTAACCGTTCTACAAAAATAATCACAGCAATGAAAGAACAAAGTAACAATGGATACATTACATATCCACCTTTAATAAATAATTCAAATAATTCCATGTGATACCTCCTTATACATAAATACTTATTTCACTGTTTCCGTAAAAATAATATGAATAGAATCTTCTGTCGGACCTTCTACGATGCGACTATGTACACCATATAGATTTTGAATAAACTCTGGTGTCAGCAACTCTTTTGGCGTCCCTGTGCCAACCACTCGTCCTTTTTCCAAGGCTACTAAACGATGACAGAATTGGGATGCCAAGTTTAAATCATGAACAGCCATCAATACAGTTACACCCGCATCACGAACGATTTCCAACATTTCCAATTGGTACTTGATATCCAAATGATTCGTTGGTTCATCCAAAATCAAACATGGGCTTTCTTGTGTTAAGGCTCTGGCCAAAATCACACGCTGTTGCTCTCCCCCTGAAAGGCTCAAGAAATTCCGTGTTTCCATATGGTCCATCCCCACCTGTGCTAAGGCTTGTCTAGCTATAGTATAGTCCTCTGGCGAATCACCTTCAAGTAATTTTTTATGAGGCATACGCCCCATAAGTACAATATCCATCACTGAAAAGTCAAATTGGTATTGATTATGTTGTGCCACTACCGCCATTTGCAAAGCACTTTCACGAAATGAAAGTTCATCTAAGGCACGGCCATTCAACATAATTTGTCCTGCATTAGGATGTAATGTACGATAGATACATTTTAACAATGTACTTTTACCACTACCATTGGGACCAATTAAACCTACAATTTCACGATCTTGTACGTCTAAATCTATACCTTGTAAGATTTGCGTTTGTCCAATGCCAAAGGCAACTTGTTTTACTTGTAAATTCATTAATTACCTCCAAACGCATAGGTTTGCTTAATCATTAAGTATACAAAAGCTGGCGCACCGATCACAGAAATTAAGATACCAATCGGTAATTCCGTATGAGGAATGAGCGTTCTACTGAGTGTATCTGCCACTACTAGTAATAAAGCGCCTCCTAAGGCAGATATAGGAATTAAACCTTTATGATTTGTGCCCAACGCTTGACGTACGATATGAGGAATGAGCAACCCAACGAATCCAATAATCCCTGCTGCATACACGGCAAAGCCTATCATAATCGAGCTCATCACAAGGTATAATTGACGATATCTGTGAAGATCTATACCTAGGGTAATGGCTACTTCATCACCTAGTAACATCAAGTTCAAAATGCGTGTTTGGGACCAGAAGAAGACAATTGGTACTAGAATAACAAGTAGCATAATGCCAATCAAATCCCAATTAGCCCCTGCCAGACTACCCATCATCCAGAAGGTTACGTTTTGAATCCCTTCTTTATCGTTTGCAAAGTATACAATAATACTCGTAAAGGCACTGCAAACGGCGCTCAAGGCCATCCCGGCTAACAACAATTTAATCGCATTAGCACGGCCACCCATATTGGCAATAATAAGTACACCAAACGATATAACCATAGCGCCTATGAAAGCCATAATACCTACGTATTCTTCACCAAAGGCAATGCCCACACCCATTAAAATGGCTACTGTAGCACCTGTAGATGCACCTGATGAAATACCTAGAATATATGGATCTGCCAGTGGATTTTTAACAATGGCTTGCATAATAACACCACTAACAGCAAGCCCCGCACCTACTAGAGCCGCTAAGACAACCCGTGGCATACGCAACATCCATACAATATCATTCAAAGCCCCTTGTCGTGGATCCTCAATCGTAATGGTATCGACAAATTTTGATGCTACCACTTGCCACAATGTATTTGCTGGAATATGAACAGTTCCTAAAAATAAAGACCATGCCATACCCGCAATCAATAGGGCTATGAGTATAATTCCTACACCCACCACTGTAAGCGTATGTGTTCGATTACTCATGAATACCTCCTGTAAAATTAGGATACAATCCGTGAATCATAAGATTCAATCCATCATGAACTCGAGTGCCTGCGCTGTATACCATAAATAATGGAACCCCATGTACTCGATGATTACGTATAGCATCCACATGTTGTAATGTAGGATTCTTGTATAGATTGTCTATAAGTTCATCTTGCCGTTCATAATCCTCTTCTACTAGCACTAAAAAGATAACTGATGGATTTAAATGAATCAATTCTTCTGCATTGATTGTCTGTCCTGCCTCAGAAATAAGATGACCCCCTATTTCTTCTAGCATATTTCCTGCTAATGTTTCCTTATCATACACACGATACTGGCGTCCCGAATTTTCGAGTATCAGAACCGTATCTTTCGTATGCTGTGCTTCTCCATAAGCCCTTGCTTCTGCCACTGCACGTTTCGTTCGATTCACCAGTGCCTGTGCGCGTTCTTGTCTATTAACAATAGCACCTAGATCAAGAATATATTGATATTCTCCCTCTACTGTTCTCTTAGATTTTTTATAGGATGCTCTTGAAATATAGCTATCAATCCCACGTTGTGCCCAAAAATCTGTACTCTTCCAATTATTCTTCTGAAAGGTAGAATACCAGCCTACAAGCAAGTCTGGCTCCCATAATAAGGTAGTTTCTACATCTGGAATTTCCATGCTTTTATAGGGAATCTTTTCGTAAGCATCACGATATTCTTCTGCTATATATTTGCTATCTGGCACCCCTATAGCTGCAATCATACGATCACCTACACCTAAAGCAAGTAAAGTTTCTACTGAACTTTGCCAAACCCCCATGATACGTCGTGGTTCCCCTTCATAGGTAATCACTTGATCCGTTCCTTTGCTCGTTAATTGATTTACCGTACGAGGTCCTACTTCCTGGGAAACAACAGTACTTTCCACATAATCAGGCATAGGAATAAATTCTTCCATACCATGTAGATGTGCACTGTATAATCCTAATATGATAGCTAACATACATCCAGTTATATATAACTTTTTCATTTATTCACCTAAACGAAAGGTCTACAATTTGTAGACCTTTCTAAAATTATATTAGAATTTGTATTTAGCACCAATCATAGCTTGACGAGCTGGCATTGCGGAACTTCCTGGCCCATAATTACCATAGCTAGTAGTTTCGTATGCTTCGTTCGTTAAGTTTGTCACTGCAACATATGTTGTTAAATCCTTAGTAACCTCATAGTTTAAATTCCAATCTACTACTACAAAGCGTTTCGATGTAAAGGCTTCTATATTAGAGCCTGTGTAATAGTTTACTAACAATCCAGAAGATACTTTGCCCGCATCATAATTCACATTGAGTGTGTAATGATTTGCAGGACGCAATTTGTTAATACCTGTGTTAATATCACCAGAGTTATTATAGTCCCATGCTGGATTTACTACATAACCTGGTTTTGCAGACCATCTATCTTTTAAATGACTATATGCCACACCAACAGTCCAGTTTTTATTAAGCTTATGATCTACTGTAAGATTAAAAGATGTTTTCTTTTGATTTGCGTTCACTGGAACACTTTCAAACCCCCTCGGAGTTCTTATTTCAAAGCTAGCAATAGCATTTGTCATGTCAGTAAGACTATAGTTTACACCTACAGTGGTTTTCTTGTTAAATATTTTTTGATAGCCTACTGTATATACATTTCCTTTTTCATCCTTTAAGTTTGTTTTTGTTCCATCATAGGCTGAAACATAATCACCACTACGTAATGGACGAAGAACTTTTGTCCAACCAGCATACACTGTGCTACCATCATGCAGTTGGTATTGTAGATTTAAGGAAGGTGTCACTACATGTGGATCGCCACCTAACGATTTTCCCGTTTCTGTTGTGTAATCACTATATTTAGCAAATCGTACAGCTGGTGTCACATCAAAATTATCATTTACATGAATTTTATCTTGTACATAACCATATAAGGAGTTACGTTTTACAGATGTTTTTCTTTTCCGTACTTGATCTACATAATCATTTTGATCTTTATCGTAGGAAACATTCATGATGATATCATGTTTACCTATAGAACGTGCCAGTTGTAATTGAATCCCACGCTTTCTTTCATCATAATAATGTCTTGGATCTTGTGCTTTTCCACCCGTTTTAGCTACCCATTCTTCCAAGGCTGCTTTACTACCGCCAGGGAATGGGGCTAAATTTTTTTCAATCCATGCATCTAATAAAGCTCCATCTTTAGCCCCATCTGGGAAATCCTTTGTAAATTGATCTCCCGTTAAATTGAATGCCTTATTACTCATTCCATCATCATGTAATACCCAAGCATATTTATCACTACTTAAATATTGATGACTTTGATGATAGAAACGAACAAAGCTTTCCATGTCAGATTGACGATCGAAAGTGTATTTTACATCCACATCATTATTTTTATATTTACTATATGAATTGTAACCAAATCCATCTAGGGCAAATAAATTATGGTAGGCAGGATTTCCTTTTTCATTTTGCACAACTTTATATTTAGTTTCGTACTCATAGTCCCCTGAATACTCTTCATTTAAGACTAACTTGCCATCTTCATCCCGTTCACCAACAGCTGCTTTAAATATAATTCGATTCCAATCTTTTTGGTTCCAATACTTTTGATTTGGTGTAGTAATCGGGTATCCATCTTTACCTTGTTGATGATTAATAGATACAGTTAAACGTTCTGTATCACTAAAATCCTTATCAAGTCGTACATTAGCGCTTCGCTCATCAAAACGAGAGCCACCCAATATTCCAATACCTCCGGTATATCCATCACGATATTTTGTATCTCCAGACATCACTCGATGTAAGCCTACATAATAGTGTAAAGAGTTGTCATTACCTACACTTCCAGAATAGGCTATATCATAATTATGTTTCCCCCATGTTCCTGTGGAAACGTCGACAGTCCCTTGATTAATTGCATTGCCTTTTCTTGTAATGATATTGATAACACCACCAGTAGCATCAGAACCATATACAGAGGCTCCTGGACCTTTAATTACTTCGATTTTATCTACTGCATTAATATTGATAACTTGGTCAAGATTTACTCCTGTAGACTTACTACCTGACTCACTGCTACTTGCAATACGAGTACTTGTAGAGTTATCTACACGGCGACCATCCACCATAATAATGACACGAGTGTCTCCATTAATAGAAATACCGTTATTGAAAAACTGGAACCCATATTCCCCACCACGGTATCCTGGGTTATGGAATGTAATACCAGGGATACGTTTGATGGCTTCTGTTAAATCAGCATAATGACGTTTTTCAATTTCATCACGAGTGATAACTTTTACATCACCACCTGTACGATAATAAGATTGTTCTGTTACAGTATTACCAAATTGGTCTTTAGAACGATCACCTTTCACTACCTTTGTGTCTAATTGATAATTGTCTAAATGCTCATCAAATGCAGCTTGTACACCGCTGAATGTAGTCAATGCTACACAGGCTAACAGAGCCGCCGAGATACGCTTACTTGTTACTTTCATGAATATACCTCCAAAATTTCGTACGCCCGTACAAATCGTATACTATCTACTGCTTTTATACATTATAAACGCAATAGTATAATTATATCTTATTTCTTCTTTTTTTATCAAATCTTTTATCAAAATAATAGTCTATAGAATTTTTTATATTATATGATAATGACAGTAAATATGAATCTCATATACATCGTCATACAATTCATTAATATACAAATTCCAATAAATTGCTATGTCGACTTCATGTATGCTGAAAAGAGCTACACTAGGTAGCTCTTCTCTATGTGAACCTTTAGAATTTATATTTAGCACCAATCATTGCTTGACGACCTGGCATTGCAGAGCTACCAGAACCATATCTAGAGTTACTTGTTGTTTCATATGCTTCATTTGTCAAGTTTGTTACTGCCACATAAGTAGTTAAATCTTTATTTACATCGTAGTTTAAATTCCAGTCTAATACTAAGAATCGCTTGGATGTAAAGGCAGCTAAATTAGATCCTGTATAGTAGTTCATTAAGAATCCTGAAGACAATTTGCCTGCATCATAATTTACATTTAATGTATAATGGTTTGCTGGGCGCAATTTATTAATACCAGTATTGATGTCACCAGAATCATTATAGCCCCAATCTGGATTCACAACGTATCCTGGTTTTACAGCCCAAGTATCCTTCAAATGACTGTATGCAGCGCCTACAGTCCAATGTTGATTTACTTTGTGATCGATTGTAATGTTAAATGCAGTTTTCTTTTGTTTCGCATTAACAGCAGTACTTTTAAATTTATCTTCTACACGAATTGGGAATGATGCAATAGAATTACTCATATCTGTTAAGCTATAATTTACACCAACAATCGTTTTTTTGTTAAATTCTTTTTGCAAACCTACTGTATATACATTTCCTTTTTCATCTTGCAAAGGAGTTTTGAATTCCCCATAGGTAGACATATAATCGCCTTTACGCAACGGGCGAAGTACCTTAGACCAACCTGCAAATACTGTGCTAGTATCATCAAGTCGATATTGTAGATTTAAGGAAGGTGTCACAACATGTGTGTCGCCACCTAACGATTTTCCGACCTCTGTTGTGTAATCACCATATTTAGCAAATCGTACAGCTGGAGTCACATCAAAATTATCATTTACATGAATTTTATCTTGTACATAACCATATAAGGAGTTACGTTTTAACTCAGATGTCGTACCTACTCCATTGTCTACTTCATAACTAATTTGTGTTGCTTTGTCATAGGTAACATTAGCAATCACATCGTGTTTACCGATAGAACGAGCTACCTGTAATTGGACTCCACGATTTTTTTCAGTATTGTAATCTGTCGGCGCTCCCGCTTTACCACCTGTTTTTGCCAACCACTCTTCAATGGCTGCTTTGGAACCCCCTGGGAATGGAGCTAAGTTTTTAGTAATCCATTCATCTAAGGCAGCTGGATCTGTTGCACCTTGTGGAAAATCTTCGCTGAATTTTTTCTTGATGTCAACACCTGGTACATGCCATTTGTATTTATCTGTTTTAGAGTATGTATGGTTTTGATTGTAGAAACGTACAAAGCTTTCCATATCAGATTGACGGTCAAATGTATATTTTACATCTACATCATTATGTTTGAACTTACTATAAGAATTATATACAAGTCCATCTAATGCAAATAAGTTATGATATCCAGGATTTGCTACATTACCTGATGTAGTGGATTTTGGTTTTAACATACCTTTTTCATCTAATGTTCCTACATCAGCAGCAAAGATGATTCGATTCCAATCTTTTGTGTTCCAATATTGTAAATTTGGAGTGGAAATTGGATACCCATCTTTACCTTGCTTATGATTGATGGAAATTGTCAATCGTTGTGTATCGCTAAAGTCTTTATCGATACGTACATTAGCACCTCTTTCATCAAAACGAGAACCGCCTAATGTTCCCACTTCACCGGTATGTCCATCACGATATTTTGTATCATCAGATTTAACACGATTTACACCCACAAAATAATGTAAGGAGTTATCATTTCCTGCACTACCAGAGTAGGTAAAATCATAGCTATGTTTACCCCAAGAACCAGTAGAAACATCAACTGTTCCTTGATGATTATCTCCACCTTTGCGAGTGATAATATTAATGACACCACCAGTTGCATCAGAACCGTAGGCAGAAGCTCCAGGACCTTTGATTACTTCAATCTTGTCTACGGCATTAATATTTGTTACTTGGTCTAAGTTAACCCCAGTAGATTTGCTACCCGTTGCACTTCTACCTGCAATACGTGTACTTGTTGCATTATCTACACGACGACCATCTACTAGCACGATAACACGAGTATCACCATTGATAGAGATACCATTGTTGAAGAATTGGTATCCATATTCTCCACCACGGTATCCTGGGTTTTGGAATGTTACCCCTGGAATACGTTTGATGGCTTCTGTTAAATCAGAATAATGACGTTTTTCAATTTCATCACGAGTGATAACTTTTACGTCACCACCTGTACGATAATAGGATTGTTCTGTTACTGTGTTACCAAATTGATCTTTAGAACGATCACCTTTCACTACCTTTGTATCTAATTGATAATTGTCTAAATGCTCATCAAATGCCGCGTGTACGCCGCTAAATGTAGTCAATGCTACACAGGCTAACAGAGCTGCAGAAATGCGCTTATTTGTTATTTTCATGAATATACCTCCAAAAAATTTCGTACACCCATACGAATTAATATATATGTATTGCTTTCAATACATAATAACATGCTGTTTATAATTATACTTCATAGAATCTTCATTTTACAATATATTTTTCAAATATAACTAAATTTCATATTTAAGTCACTCTATATTATCTTAACTTATTATTTTTGTGATAGTATCAGTTTTCTATGATACGTATTATTTTCCTATAGAACATGTATGTAATCTGTGGTACTATGATAACTGAATACACTAAAGGAGGTATCTATGCAACAAACCAATAAAAAAGGTCTCATCACCGCTTTAAGTTGCTATTTTATTTGGGGACTTTTACCCATCTACTGGGGTCTTCTCCACCATATATCAGCCTATAGCGTACTGGCACACCGCATTATATGGTCTGCCCTCTTTATGTCCTTTGTGGCTATCGGACTGAATTACAAACAATTTAAGAAAGATTGCCTGCATTTAAGACAGAATATATCTCAATTGGGTCTACTATTTCTAGCTTCTATCTTCGTATCTAGTAATTGGGGCTTATACATCTGGGCTATCTCCAATAACCGCGTTATGGATACTAGCTTTGGCTATTACATCAATCCGTTACTAAATGTAGTATTAGGGGTATTGGTATTTAAAGAAAAGCTAACATTTCCGCAGTGGTGTAGTGTAGGCTTAGCTACCATCGGCATCATCTTCATTTCTCTACAAATGGGAAGCACCCCTGATTTAGCACTTGCCATTGCCTTAACCTTTGGTCTTTACGGCCTAGTGAAGAAAAAACTATTGATTCATCCTTTTACAAGCATCGCTTTTGAAGCTTGGCTTGTAGCCCCTTTAGCACTAGCATACACGACGTATATCGACGCTAGTTCTTGGACAGCATTTCAAAATGATTCTTATACAGCTGCACTATTCGTAATCTCTGGTCTAACCACCTCGGCACCACTCGTTTTATTTACCTATGGAGCGCGATTATTACCCTTAAACCTGTTAGGATTTCTGCAATACCTATCGCCCACCATCGCTTTACTTATTGCCATCTTCTATTTCGGTGAAAGCTTCGATACCAATAAAATGATTGCCTTTTCTTTCATTTGGGTAGCCCTTGGAATCTATACAGCATCCAATTACACTAAATAAATACAAAACAGCCTGTGCATCATTTGCGCAGGCTATTTTTATAGCATGACCTCCGTATATTGTCTCAATTCATCTTCCATATCTAGTTCTACTGCATATTTAGACAGTTTTAATAAATTTATATCGTTACTAAAAAAATATGAACGTATTACTTCTCTGAAAACTTGTGCATCAACTCGCTTTTTATCACGAATTATGTCAAGTACCGTTCTTTCCTTATCATATGTTATGATAAGATGCCCAAAAGGGCTCAATTGTTCTACTTTCCCAACACTAAACTGATCCTTATTTACATATTTAAAGTTAATATTGTCTTTTACCTTCGATACTCGACTAACATTATCTCCAACCATAACAGTCATAACAAAATTATTAGGTACTTTTGTCGTTAAACCATGTAAATAAGCAGCTGTCTCATGTGAAAAAGCTCCTTTTCTTATACGATGTGAGAAATATAAATACTCGTCAATATTCTCATGGGGAAATGCATATAATCCTGTCGCTACTTTTTCCAATGTATTATCTAGCACTAATGCTTTTAACGTATCTTTATGAAAACCTAAATCTAAAACTTCTTTTGTTGTAATCACTCCACAATTA